>JANYIG010000161.1 GCA_025358765.1 Candidatus Kapaibacterium sp. | reverse complement strand
CAAGCAGTAGTAAGCCTTCGCCTACATCAAAGGTGAACGCTGATGCTCTTTGTACAGATACGACGGATACAAAGAGCGCCGAAAAAAAGAGGACAAGTTCAACGCGCAGCCCGCGTCACAAACGCAGTCCAGCACAACGCCTGTCCGATTTGGAAACTATTGCGGAACTGACGCTACAAAGCACTAAGCAATCTGTCATTGCCGAGCGGCTTGGACTCACGCAACAGCAAATCAGCTACGACCTGCGTGATGTCCGCAAGCGCTGGCAGCACGGTGCGAATATTGCCTACGAAGCACACGTCGCACAGGAATTGGCAAAACTTGAGCTATTGGAGCGCGAGTATTGGAGCGGTTGGCAGCGTTCGCAACAGCCGCGCAAAAACTCTTCCGCGTCGGTGCGTGAGGTCGTAAGCGGTGCGGTGAGCGAAAAAGAAGCCAAAGAAGAAACACGGGACGGCAATCCGAGATTTTTGGAGGGCGTGCTGTTCGTCATGGAGCGGAAAGCGCGGCTTTTTGGCTTGGATAAACCAACGCGCACGATTGTGACGGGCGCAACTATTGACGCAAATAATCTGACCGATGAGCAATTACAACGCCTCCGCGACGGTGAACCTATCGAATCGCTCTTTGCTTCTGTCGCCGAAAATGCCCCTGTACAGGGTGCAAGCGATAGCGGAAATAGAGCTGCGAAAAAGGCGCAAAGCCGTCGCGCTCAAAATGCTCCGCGTCGTAGCAAACGCGGATGACGCTGCGGCACTAACTTCTGAGCAGCAAAAATACAGCGCCATCACCGCGCACGGCTACGAGGCATTGCAAGCGGCGCTGGCGGAAGAAACGTTATTTGTGTTGTTTGGCGGTGCAAAAGGTGGAAGCAAAACCGGTACGGGCGTACGGATTATGCAGCACCTTGTTTCGCATTACCGCGATGGACGATTTGCCGTGATGCGCCGGAACTACACGGATTTGCACGACACAACCAAACAAAGTTTTTTGAAAATGTTTCCGCCCGAATTGGTGACGCGAAAAACTGAAACCGTCTGGTATTGCGCCAACGGCAACGAAATCTGGTTTTATGCCGCTGACCGCAGCATTGACCGAAATTACGAAAAAACACGAGGCTTAGAAATGAGCGCAATTTTTGTGGACGAAGCAAGCCAGTTTGATGAAGCATTTTACGAGCTTTTGCCGTCGCTGCTCCGGCACGATGCTTTTTCGCTCGAAACGGGCGCGGCGCTTTCGGGTTTTGTGTACCTGACGACCAACCCCGTGCCGGAAAAAAACTGGCTTAAACGGCTGTTCATTGAGCCGCAAAGCCGCGTTATTGACGGCTCACACGTTTTTATAGCGGCGTTGCCGGACAACAATCCCCTGTTGCCGTCGCGGTATTTGGCGCGGGCGTTTTCTACAATGTCGGAGGCAATGCTTCGGATGTTGCGCTACGGCGATTGGGATGTGGAAGAATCCGATTTCAAAATTATCGTTCCGAGCGACCTGAACAGGTTATTTGCAGACGTAAAGCCCGATGTAAATGATGTAATTGCGCTCGGCATAGACATTGGGCTTGGGCGACCAGATATGACGGTGGTCTATGCAGCAACACGGAGCGGCACGTTTTTCGTTCACAGCGCGTTTCCCGAATACGACACGATGCGTCAGGTGGAACGGCTCTACGATGTTTGCCGCGCCGTTCACGAGCGAAATGGGAAAGTGTGCATTGACGCGGCGGCTGTAGGAAAAGGCGTTGCGGACAGGCTGCAACAGGCGTTTTACAGCACAATTCAACCCGTCATGTTCGACGAAAAAGCACGGGATGAACATTACGCACCAGCAAGCGGAAAATACGGCAATCGCCGCGCACAGATGTATTTCCATGCCCGCGAACTTATTCAGCAAGCGGCTATCACCGCTGATGAACGCAAACGCTTAGGGCAAGAAACCGAAATCCGCATTGTGCCGGACGACATGCTGTACGAGGAGTTCGATAACACGTATTACACGCCCTCTGACGGGCGTTTTATGATTGAGCCGAAGGACACATCAAAAAACGAATCCGACGCAGCCCTGACCACGCAGACGCATTTGTGTTATGCGTTTCGGCGTGGAAGCAAGCGCAATCCTCGTCCGAATGGGTGTTTCCTTCGCCCTCTGCTTCGCGCAACAGTTCGCGTAGTAAGCACATCGGTATGCCGGGCGACTAACGCCGGACGGCTATCATTTACCTTGTCTCAGTTTCTGCAATTATGAATAACGTTCTGAATTCCCCCGAAATAGCCACACGCGAAGCCGTGCAGTGGTTCTCCTCGCTTTGGAACCTTCTCCCCAACCCCGACGTAGTGCTGAAAAAGTCGGGGAAAACGCTAGCAGATTACCGAGAACTCCTCTACGACCCGCATACCTCCGCTTGCGAACAGTCGCGCAAATCCGGTACGCTCGCGCTGGAATGGACGCTGCAAGCGGACGAGAGCGACCGCAATGCGGCGCAAATGCAAGCGCGGGTGCATGAATGTTTGGAGCGCCTGAACCTGTACAACGTCATCGAGCAAATGCTTGATGCGCCATTTTTCGGTATGCAGCCGCTCGAAGTGTTGTGGGATGTTCAGGATGGTTTGGTACTGCCCAGCGCGGTTGTGGGCAAGCCGCCGGAGTGGTTTGCGTTCGACGCGCAAAACGTTTTGCGCCTGAAAACACGGGATAATTTTCTGGAGGGTATCGAACTTCCGCCGTACCGTTTTCTTGTTGTGCAGCACCGACCCACGTACATCAATCCCTACGGCGTTGCAGTATTGGCGCGGGTGTGGTGGGCGCAGTTTTTCAAGCGCAACGTGTAGCGCTTTTGGAACACGTTTACGGAGAAATTTGGAACGCCGTTTATGCTGCTGAAACACGAATATCAACAAGACCAAAAAAAGGTGGACGATCTGGTTCGCGTGGTTGCCGACATGGTACAAGATGCTGTAATCGCCTTGCCACAAGGTGCGTCTGGCGAAATTATGGGCGTAACGAGTAGCATCAATGCGGATATGTACAAGGAGTTCCTTTCGTTTTGCAACGCCGAAATCAGTAAGGCAATTTTGGGGCAAACGCTCTCGACGGAGATGAGTACAACAGGCGGCGGCAGCTACGCAGCAACCAAGGTACATTTTGACGTACGCAAGGAAATCATCGAATCGGACAAACGGCTCGTGGAGCAATCCATGAATCAGTTGATTGGTTGGATATACACGCTGAACGTCGGCACGAACGCCAAACCGCCTAAATTCGTGTTGTACGAATCCAGCGACGTGGACAAGGCTCTCGCCGAGCGCGACAAAATTTTGTGGGAAACGGGAGTACGCTTCACGAAATCCTACTATACCACGCGCTACGAACTGAAAGAGACGGATTTCGATTTGACCGCCACCGACACGAAGCCCGCACCCAGCAAAAGCATTGCCTTTGCCGCAGCACCCACGATTGACGGCGACATCGTGCAAACAGCGCTCGACACCTCTGTGATGAAGACAAGCGCTGCGGAATGGCTCCGTCAAGCAGAGGGATTCATCGCGCCTGTTGCGGCGCTCATCAAGGACGCAACGAGCTATGACGACGTAAAAAACGGCTTGCTCGCAACCTACAGCGCAACGGACGCAAGGCGGCTTTCGGAGCGGCTTTCAGCGCAAATGACGTTGATAGACAGGCTTGGCACACAAAGCATTGAGCAAGAGGCGGGCGCTGATTTCACCCTTGATTTCACCGAAGACGTGCCGCCAATAACGCCCGCCCGCATAGCACAAGCGTTCAACATGCCGCCCGACGAGGCGCTTGCCTTCTTGTACGGCAAAGAATCGGCAATCTACAAAACGTTTAAGGGCGTTGCGCCGGAGGTGTTCCGCGTGGTGTTCACGGTTGCGGGCGTAATGCAGATGGATGTGCTGGTCGAAATCCGCGCATTGGTCGAAAAGGCGCTTGCGGACGGAGAAAGTTTCGAGGACTTCAAAAAAGCAATGACTGAAAACGAATTGATTGCAAAGGTGCTGCCGCCAAGCCGCTTTCAGACGATTTACCGCACCAACCTACAATCGGCGTTCATGGCAGCGCGGTACAGGCAGCAAGTTCGCATCGGCGAACGAAAACCGTATTGGAAGTTTGTGGCGGTGCTTGACCAATCCACCACCGAAGGCTGCAAGGAATTAGACGGCAAGGTGTTTCGCTACGACGATGCTTTTTGGAGTACGAACTATCCCCCACGCCACTATAATTGCCGGAGCCGCGTATTATCGTTGGACGAACGAGAATTGAAGCAGTACGGCGGCGAGGTAGAGGACGGCAGCAGCTACAACGACGTACAGCCCGACCCAAGCTTTGCCACCACGCCCAATACGCCGTGGCAGCCGAAGAAAGAAGATTATCCGGCGGACGTGTGGAAGGAGTATCAGAAGCGGAAACCTTGACGCATTGCGCCAACACCAAAAGCAATAATTTGTTTTATTTTCCGTATATTTTAATTAGTTATGTATATAACTAATTCTTTACTGTTTGATTCCACTCCAAAAACTGTTAGCATCATGGAACTCACCCAGCAACAAAAAATCAATGCCTTCTTGCGCGGCATGAGCAGCACCTACGATGTGATGCCTATTGACAGACTGCCCGCAAAAAAGAAAGAAGCACTCGTTTTCCCCGAACTGAGCTTTGACCGTGCGTGGGAAAACGTCGGCAATCTTTTTCAATCTTCTATGAAAGCGTATGAAAAAGAACATGCCGAGTAAACCGCAGCAATCCATACAGCAACCTACCACGCCTGTAACGGGTCTCCTATCAGCAATACTCATCTACCTTACGTTCAGCCAACAGCAACGAGCATTGAGCGATGAAATGGCTCGGAATCAAGTAGTGCGGGACATCGAACGTATTAAAGAGCAATTTGAGGGAGTTATGGAGTATGTGCATAGGATTACCTACACTTCTGGCGGTCAATCCTTAACTGGCTTGCAAGCTATTCTTAATAATCAATCACTTGGACATTCAGGTACGGTTATAATAGAATGGATGTTTGTCGTACATTTATTGATAACAACGAGGAATAACCTTGAAGCCATTACTACGCCTAAAAACTCAGGCATGGAAACACTCCTCAAAAAAGAGCAAGACGCATTATTGGAAACGATGAAAATATATGCCGAAAAGATTATTTTGCTTGGTATAGATCGTGTTATAGAGAGAAATCGAACCGAAAAGATCCAAGAGGCAAAACTGCAAGAAACACAAAAGCAAATAGACGATTTAAGAAGAGCCTTCGACATTACCTAAAAAGCAATTTAAATCAACAATTTTCACGGACATTCAATATTTTCTATCCTATAATCGTTCCCGATGGTATATTTGATGTAGCATTTACGAATCTGTTCTGCTCACCCTTTATTATTCTACAGCCTTCCCAATGCCTTCCGACAACCCAATATTCTCCTTATACGAACGGCTGACTAAAGCAGGTATCAAAAAAGCCTTTGTGAAAACCATTCTTCCCGAATGGTGGCAGGATGGTATTGCTCTGAATCCTGCTGGATATGCCAGTGCGCTTGACTACTTGGGTCAAGGGTTGGGTATTCCGCTATCTGTGTTGTACGATGATGATGCACCGATTGTAGTACCTCCAATTGAGGTAAAATTCAGGAAGGGTATAAATGTTCACAAATCGGAATTAGAGTGGGCAGCGCAATATGCTCGGCAGATTGCCCGCACAGCACTTCGAGCCTTGCAGCAAAATTATCCGCAGTCTCCCGTACCCCGTTTAGCAAGCGAAATTCGCAACCATATCCTGCAAGAGAATCAAACAGTTACACTGCATGCTCTCTTAGAGTATTGCTATCAATGTGGGATACCGGTGCTTCATATCCCTCAAACCACGGGTGTTAAAAAACCACAGGGCATGGCAACGCGCATTGAAGGTCGTGCTGCCATAATATTGTTTTTGAACAGCAAGCATCCATCCAGTTTGGCGTTTGATTTAGCGCATGAACTTGGTCATATCATGCTTGGGCATTTATCGGGAGATGCTATTTTCATGGATGACGAAATTAACGGGCAAAGTGATGATGACGACTATGAAAAGCAGGCGAACCGTTTTGCAAACGAGCTTCTCATGGGTGACATTGATGAAATCAATGCTGATTACCGACTTTCTGCTGAAGAACTTGTTAGGCTTGCACGACATCACAGCTTAGGCTTACGCATCGAACCTGGCACAATGGCTTTAAATTATGCCTATCATAAGGATTTTATGGCGGTTGGTATCAAGGCATTAAACCTCCTCGAACCTCATGCTAATGCACCCCGCACGATAAACGAAGCACTTCTACGCAATATCAATCTTGATGAACTCTCCTACGATACACAAGACGTACTACTTCGTGCGTTGGGGGTAGCGGAGTTTCCTGCCTTTCTTCACGCAGCAGGTGAAAATGGATGATAATGCTCTATTTTGCCGACCTTGATATTCTTTTGAAACTTGCTGCTTGTGATTTGCTGACGGAAGTCCGCACACATTGGCACGTACCACCCAATCAATGTTTTGTAGAGGAACGCTTCCAATGCACACTGAAAACTTCGATTACGCGTAAAGGAAACTATACAAACGAGACATTGAAACGTGTAGAGGTATTCCTGCAACAACATACCATATCAATCACTTTCGATGACTCCAGAGAAACAATTAGGCTTGATGAAGCTGGAATTGACACGGGTGAACGGAGACTCATCATCGCTACAAAAGAACCCGCACAAAAATCACAACCCTTTTTCCTTGCTACAGGCGACAAACGCGCTATTAAAGCTCTTGCGGCACTACCAAGCACTGATGCAGTCTGCCAAGCTATTCTGAGTCGCCTTCAAAAGCGAGTCATTTGCCTTGAGCAGATGATTCTCGACCTGATAAACGCTTACGGCTTTGACAAAATCAAGCAAAAAGTTCTCGCCTCGCGACATAACGAGAAATATGCTGCTGATTTCGCATTAACAGCTGCCTTCGGCTCAGGCGATAGAGCGCAAGAACACAATGTCCGTGCAAGGCTTCAAAGCTATATTTCCGATTTACCCGCACAATTGCTTAAATGATAAAAAGCGGCTTGGAGTAAAATTCCAAGCCGCTTTCGTTTTGCGTTGTTGATTACGCTTTTCCCCTCCCCGTTATGGCTGCATGCCTCGCCTCTGTATGCTTTCCATCCGCCTTTTCAGCGCAAAAATTTGATGTTCAAGCGTCGTCAATAC
>JANYIG010000159.1 GCA_025358765.1 Candidatus Kapaibacterium sp. | reverse complement strand
AAGAAATGAGCTTCCTGAGCGAGGCACAAATGCTGGACAATCAGGAATGGCAAATCGCCATTGACGCTATCGTTACAGCTATGCTCAACAGCCATCGCACTGCCATACACCGCGTGAACGCTGTACAAGCGCTGCGGAAGGCGCATTTGATGTTGGGGCTTGACGAGCAGCAATGCCGTAAACAGTGGATAGATACACAGGCACACACAACCGATATTTCGCCGCAATGAACAATGATAAATATGAATAGCATCGTTCCCGCATCACGCCCGCAACGGTTAGAAACCCTCACTCGTGACATTCTGCGAGCGCATGGCGTGAAGCACGATGTCGCTCTGGTGGGAGTTCGCGGGTACTACAAGAGTACAATGGGCAAACCGAATCAGAACGACCGCAGCATCTACGACGATGCCATTTTTCTGGTGAGTCCTCGCTTGTACCTCGCTTTTAACGCGAATACTGACCCGTCGCTCTACGGTGTGAATGAAAAAATTGGGAAGGGTCTTGCGGTGCTACAGCCCGGCTTGTGGCTCTACAAGGTTGGTTTGCACGGGGTTTCGCGGGGAAGAAAGCCCTACACGGCGCTGGTGCAAGCCGCGCCCGTTGAGGTTTTGCGCGATGGCGGCGTTCGAGAAAAAGGATTTTTAGCAATCAACATTCACAAGGGCAGTTTTCACGGCACAAGCAGCGAGGGCTGTCAGACGGTTTTTCCGACACAATTCGACGAGTTCATTGAAACTGTGTGCGCCGAGCTTTCGCACTACAATCAAGAAATTATCCCGTATCTGCTCACCGAGCAAGCGTGAGTAATTGAGAATTGAGAATTGAGAATTGAGAATTAAAAATTGAGAATGAAGAAGAGTTTTCTTACAAAGTATGAATGATTTGAAAGCATTTTTCGATACCATGAGCGCAGAGGTAGGGAGTACGCAGAGTTTGGAAATGAAATTTAATCGTCCCCTTCATACAATGTAGATTCTCTGCGCTCTCTTGACGGTTTCCGTCAGCCTCTGCGCTCAAATTCTTTAGGCATTAAAAAATGGACGATTTAAAAACGCTTTTCGATGCAATTCCCGGATGGATGAAGGTCGCTTCCACGCTGTTTGGCGTGGCGATGGGGTCGTGGGGCAGTTATTACGCAGTGAACGCCCGGAATGCAAAAAAGAAAGCCGAAGCAGAAAAACACAATACCGATGTGGTCGAGCAGCAAGCGGAGCAAGAGGAAATCAAGGAAACAAGCAGCGTAGAGAAGACGCGAACGGGAAATTTGCAGGACGATGTTAATATACTCCGAAGGCTGCTGAACGAGATGCAGCATGAAATCATTGACATGCAAAAAGACCACGTTTCGCGGATTCAGGAAATGACCGACCAGTACGAACGGCGCATCAAATCTATCCGGCAGGAATATGACGACCAAAATGCGCTGCTGAAAAATGAGATGATTGAGCTGCACCGCAGTTTCCACGAGCTTGAAATTGAATTTCAGCAAGTACATCGTAATTCGGTGACGCTCAGCGACCAGCTTGATACGGCACTGGCGGAAAAAGAAGCGCTGAAGCAGGCGATAGCGGGAAAAAACCTTGAAATTTTGGCGCTGAAATCTCGGCTTAACCTCGACGGCGATTATCGGATTCGGATTCGGACGCAAGAATCGCGTTCAAAATTGATGCCGTGTGTGTGGTTTGACCAGTGCGAAAAGCGCTTGGTGATTGAAGGGGCATCGTTGGCGGAAAATGCGTATGTAGATTCAGCGTACAAACCAATACTGCTGCTGCTTACAGACTATTTCGAGCGTTATAGCGAATTGGCGGTAGAGTTCCGATTGACGGACTGCAATACGGTGTCGCAGCGCCGCATTCAAGCGATGATTGATTTTCTGAATATGCAGCACGAAAACGGACGGACAATAACCGCCGTGTGGTATCACGAACAAAACGATAACGATTGGCAGGAACAAGGCGAAATCTATGCGGACGCGGCAGCGTTTCCGTTCAAAATTGAATCAACAAAGCAAGCGAACGCCGTAGTGAGATAATTTTTTATTCAAATATTCAAAAAGGACTTTTCAGATGAGCAAAACTACACGCGACCTTCCGCCAAAAACTGGCGGTGACACTGTCGGAACAAAGGCGCTGCGGGGCGCATTGGAGGCATACACACGCCAATTTTCCGGCGCTCGTGGTTACGGTATTGAAGCAACGAACAACATCATTATCGCAATCGGACAAGCCGCAGCGGTGGCGGCGGTGAGGCTTGCGGATGGTTTTGATGTTGCAGATATTCCAGCATTTGTACAGCTATATCCGCAAGCTGCCGCCATTGCTGCATCCGCCTCACAAGCCGCACAGGAGTTTCAAGACCTCGATGCAAAGGAGGAAATCACGCTTGCGCGGAATCTTGTGGAAATGATGCGGTTTGTGGCTTCCAAGGCAAACGCTGATGCGGCGGTAGCGGTGATGCCGGAACGCGGCAGTAAAATTCGCGGTGTCGAAGCCACACAAGCGACGCTGAAAGCCCTATCGCAGTTGATTTCACTCGGCATTCGCACGTTGCGCGACGGGGTACAAATTACTGACGCAACAGCGTTGGTTGAAGCGTATCCGTACGCAGCGCAGTTTCTCTCTTACGCAAGCGCGGCATTGGAGGAACTTGACGGTCTTTCTTTCGAGGAGGCATTGCAGTTTGTGGACGAGATTTTGAATATGGTTGAATCCATCTTCACGGAGCTTGACCTCGCATGAAATCGAGATCATTAACATCATTTGCGGCATGGTGGCAGCGTTTTGGTCTTGCAACAGCAAGCGCTGCCGTGCCGATTGTGACGGGCGTAATTCGCATTGTTACGGGTGAACTGGTAAGCGGCGCTGGTTCGGTTGCAGCAGGCGTAGCGGCTATTATTGCGGCAATGCTGAAAAACGAGCAGCAAGCAAAGATTGACGAGGCGCTTGCGGCACGTGGGTGGCGTGTGCCACGAGAAGACACGTACACCGCTGTACGGTGGCTGTTTGGCGCGGTTTGGTGTGCATGGGCGATTATTTTTCTCTCCACATTTTATTGGAACATCGAAATGACGGCAATTGTAATTCTTTCCGTTCTCATACTCATTCTCCTCGCTGTTGTGGCGTTGGGCTGGCGTTCCTCTGAACAATCAGCAATCGCAAACGGAGAGGAGCCGACATTTGAAGACACCGACAGCGATAAATCGCCCTTGAAAAAAAAGGCGTTGCTTGTTGGCATCAACGCCTATCCGGGCAATGCGCTTAACGGCTGCGTAAACGACATCCTTGATTCTATCCCCGTTGTCGTCAAGGCGTTCGGCGGCACGATTCAAGCGATAAACGAGCAAACAACGCGGTTGCGAGGTGAGGGCTACGAAATAGCGATTCTCCTCGACAAGAAGGCGACCGCCGCAAATATCAAAAAAGGGCTAAAATGGCTGTACGCAGGCGTGCGTCCTGGCGACGTGCGGTTGTTCCAGTATTCGGGACACGGAACACAAATCCCCTGCACAACAGAACCGGACGGTTTGGACGAGTGTTTATGTCCAGTGGATTTCGATTTCCGCAAACCGCAGACACAGCTTCTTGACGATTTTCTGTACAGCTTGGAAACAGCGGTAACGGCTGGTGCGAATTGCCCTGTATTTTTGGATTCGTGTCATAGCGGTAGTGGATTGCGGGATATAACAACGAACAATCGTTTTATGCCGTCGCCGCACAGTTCGCCTACAAAGCGCGTTGTTCGGAGCGTCTCGAGACCATTTGCAGCCGAAACCCCGCACGACAGCTTTGTGCTGCTCGCAGGCTGCAAATCTGACCAAACGTGCGCTGATTCAAGATTTGTGGGCAACGACGGCAAGCTCCGTGCGAACGGCGCATTTACGTTTTTCTGGTTGGGAGCGCTTGCGGCGTTGGCTGGCAAACACGTGACCCTGTCAGAGGTGTTTTCAGTGATACAGGAGACTATGGCAAAAACGGCGTACACACAACAGCCACAGCTTGAGGGTTCTCCACGCTTGATGCAAACACCATTTTTGCAACCATAACCATGAACGCTATGACATGCGCCCAACTCCGCGAAACGCTCCACGCTTGCTATCAAGACAAGGGCAATTTCCCGTTGATGACTGTAGTGGACGGCAAACAGTGGTTTGT
>JANYIG010000155.1 GCA_025358765.1 Candidatus Kapaibacterium sp. | reverse complement strand
GTCGCCAACACCTCCAACGTGCCCAGCGCAATAGAACCGCTTTCGTTCGTAGGCAGCCCGCCGCCACGCGCTTGTAGGCTGTACACGCCTGGTGTTGTGAGCGGAAGCGCTTGAGTTTCGTACACGCCAGCGAACACTTTTTGCATTGGCACGGTTATGGTCGTCGTGGTGCTTTTGAGCACGACGCTCAGGGTGTTGTCCGCGCTCGTGAGGTTGCCATAAACGTTTGCAGAATCGGCACTCAACCCGTCGTAACATTTCAGGATAAACGGCGGTAGCGTGTCGCCCTGCAAATAGCCCGGTAGGATTTCCAAATAATCCGGTGCGCGGCTGGGTTTGTAATCCTCCATCTTCAGTTTTTTGGGTGCTGCACCAATAATGGAAAGGTCAACGTTTGCCGTTTGCAGAGAAATATGCTGGTCGTTGTCGTCATCCATCATAAGAAGTTTGTATCCACCCGCCGTCAAGGTTGGCGCACAAGAAGCGGTGTAGGTTCCCACCACGCCTGTGGGAGTGAGCGTTACGTTTATCGGGTGTTCCCCTTTGCGATAGAACTGCGCTGTGACGTTCACGGCAGTAGGAGCGTTCGTGTTTCTATTGGTGAGGCGTACAGTAAAGGGTGGAATAGGGTTTCCCGCTGTCACAACAAGAGGGAACGGTCCTTCGACCGTAGCTGCTGTGGGCAGTCGAACGCCGAGCAAGGCAGTTCCGCTACTCTCTCCGCCACCTGGTGCGGGGCTTTGTATCCAGACGGCACGCAAACCAACGTCGGTAAATTGTACCTCTACTGCAAGCTGTGTCGGGCTGATGTACTGCGTGGTTGCTTGCGTCACGCCATTGATGACAATCTGCGAACCCGGCACAAAGTTGTAGCCGTTGACGACCAGCGTCCATGGTTGTACGTTGGCGGCAGTCATCGTCACGGCAATGTTGGTGAGTATGGGCAGGGAGTTATAGCCCGACTTGACCGCTACTTGCCGATTGCCGCTCATGTTTGCGGCGCTGATGCCCGCTATGCTCAACGTGTACGCGCCTGGCGTGGCAAACAGCGTAGCGGTTGCCGTGCTTGTGCCTTCGCTTGTGCGGGTGAGGGCAATGGTTCCACTTGCGGGTGGAGCACCTGTTTTTGTAAACGTCACCGATTTCTCCGCATCGGTCAGGTTGCCATATTGGTCACGGAACGTGACGGTGAACGGTGCGAGTAACGTGGCAGCACCGATGGTATCGCGTACGCCCGTAAACTGTGCGGTTCGTGCTGCCGCACCACGCACAACAATGGCAGTTGTGCCTTGAATGGTTGTAAAACCCTCAATGCTAAGAGGGAACGTGCCACTGGTGGTTATCACAAACGACGCACGGAACAGCGGAGCCCCACCCACAACCGTTCGCACAAGATTTTTTGCCGCCACCGCATCCGTTATCGTTGCGCTTGTGGCAAACAGCGTTGGCGTAGAACCTGCGGGCAAATCGGTTTGATAACCGAACGCATCAACAAACCGCACGAATGCTTGCACGGTGCTTCCGGCGGTAACATTGCCATCGGCAGGAATAAGCTGCACGTTTGCCGCCACAGCAGGACCAGCCACGACAGTTGCCGTGGTCACGCCTGGCACGCCGCCCGTTACGGCAGCCGTTGCCTTCAAATAATCCACCACATCACCCTGCAAAAAGAACGTATGTTTGCCAAGCTGCGTAAACTGTACCATCGGCACATCAAAGATGCCGGAGTGGAAAATCTCCTGCGCGTCCCGTTGTACGGGTATGATAACATGGCTGGTTGCGCCAAACACCGTTGCGCCGTCGTGGATTTCTACGGTTCGCGCAGCCCAGACGTTGGTGGGAGCGTTTTTGATGTCGTACATTTTCACAACCACACCCGTGAGGTCGTTGGTGACGGGCATTGTCGCTGGGATATTCGAGAACACACCGCGCACGGCACGACCGGGGTTGATGCTAAACTCCGTTACACCCGTGAGGGTAACTGTTGAATCCACATTTTGCAACGCCACGGCGTAGGTTCCGGGTTCCAGCACGACGGCGGAGGCGGTATATGCACCCACACTTTTGCGCGTGGTTGCGACGGTTGCATTTGAGGAGAGTTCGGTATTGTCGAGTGCGAGTGCCGCGCCGAGGTCGGAGAGGTTGCCGAAGCGGTCTTTGTACTTCATGCTGAACGTTACCCGCGCACCCGTTGGGGTCATGCTGCTGGTCGAAATCACAAAATCGGCGGTTGTGGGCGCTGCAGGTGTTACCGCAAGCGTTCTGTTGCCTGTGATATTCGCCGCCGCAATACCCGCAACGCTAAACGTGTAATTTCCCGTAAGCGTAGCAACGGTTGCAAGCACTTGATACAACCCTTCACTCAGGCGCAGGGTTTGTACGGTAGCCGTGGATGAACCGCCAGAGCGTGTATAAACAACACGTCCGAGCCCGTTATCGGTCAAATTCCCCTGACTATCCCGGTACGTCACGGTAAAGGCTGGCAGGGCATCGCCCGCAACCGTCGCGGTCGTAAGCCCCGCGAACGTGACCGCAAAGTCCGTTGCGGATTTGACTTCAAAGCTGTACGTGCCAGTCGTTGTGCTGATGCCCGCAACCGCAAGCGCATACAAACCCGCTATGGTGTGGCGCAGCGTATCCACTTGATACACGCCTTTACTTACAAACGTAAGCGGCAATGTTCCCGTGACAGGTGCTTCCGCCGTCGCGTCGGTGCTGGTACTAAACCACACCTGCCCTTGTGCGGGCGTGAGGTTGTCCGTCAGGTTAGCAAACACGTCACGGAACGTGGCACGGAATCTGTTTTGTAAGCCACCCGCCGTTATGGAAGGATAGACGCTCGTAAACTGCACGGAGGCTGCCGTTTCTGGCGTAACGATAAATCGTGTGGTTACGGGGTCGGATGGCGGCGGTACGGTTACGGTATTCGTCGTACTGATGCCCACACAGGTAAGTGTGTAGGTGGCTGCCGTTGTGTAGGTCAGTGCTTGTGCTTGATATACGCCTTGTTGTAGGCGCGTCATTGCAAGCGTGTCGCGGTAGCTGCCGACAATCGGCAGGGTCGCCGTCACAATCACCGAGCGCACATTCACATCCGACGGATTGTTTTGAATATCGGTATAACGGATGGTAAAGGCAGCTTGTTGTTGTCCCGCCACAAGCGAAGGATTCAGGTTCGTAATGTCTGCACGCACGGCTCCGGTTGGAGCCACCACAATCGTCATTGCACCAGTGACGGCAAGCGCACCGCTTGAAGCGGTATCAACCCAAAGCCGATAGGTGCCAGCTTGGAAGAACGAAAGCGTATCGGCGCGGTAATTGCCGAGGCTCGTGCGGGTGAGGGTGAATGTCCCCGTAACCGTGCCGTTGGTGTACCAGAGCGCAGCCGAAGGATTATCAACAAGATTGCCGATGGCATCGCGGAACCGGATGGTAAAGGCAGCCAAACGCCCACCCGTGTTGAGTAGGGTGTCAACACCAATAAACTGTACACTTGCGGGGATGGCTGGTGTAACGACAAAACGAACAAAGCCCGTCACCAAACTCTGACCGTCAGTGTACGTCGTCAGCGTATTGTTCGTGCTGATGCCCGTGAGCGTCACGGTGTAGGTAGCGGCGGTTGTGTAACTGAGGGCTGCCGTCTGTTGATACAGACCTTCGGCAAGCCTTGCCATGCGGAGCGTATCGCGGTAGCTTG
>JANYIG010000132.1 GCA_025358765.1 Candidatus Kapaibacterium sp. | reverse complement strand
CACCGACGGATGCAAAAACTACGTTTACGGTCGGCACAATTCGTGGTGGTACATCCATCAATACGATTGCTCCAACGGCGATGATGCAGATTGATATGCGTTCCAACTCCGCACAATCACTTGCTTCGTTAGAAAAAACGATACTTAGGGTTTGTCAGCAAGCTGCTCAGGAGGAAAATAAACGCTGGAATGCTGATAAAATTAAGCTCGACATAAAACTCGTGGGCGACCGTCCGGCGGGGCAACAACCTGCAACGTTACCTATTATCCAGATGGCACGGCTTTCGGGGAAATTTTTGAACGTAAAAGAGCATGATGAACCAGCCAGCAGCACCGATGCAAATTTGCCAATAAGCCTCGGCATTCCAGCGATTACGCTTGGCGGCGGCGGTCATGCAGACGGGGCGCATACGTTGGAAGAAACATTCGACCCGAAGGAGGCATATATTGGCACACAACGTGTTTTTCTTACGGTGCTTGGATTAGTGGGCGTGGATGGAGTTTCACAGCCTGTGTTGGAGAAACTGCTCTCGCGGAAATAATTATTTTATTCGATATCCTCTATGAACAAGACCCTTGCCGTTTCTGGCATTATTCGCTTTGTTGCGTTGTGTTGTGCTGCTGTTCTTGCAAGTTGTGCATCATCACAAAAAACGACAGAAAAAGCAGAGGAAATGCTCAAAGGTGCGAGTTACGATCCGCCCGGTTCCACGCAAACAACGGACAAGCCGATTACGCGGCAAAACAGACGTATTGTCTCGTTTCTGACAGGGACAAATACCAGAATTTCCTTTAGCACGGAGTTTGCCGGTGCACGGTTGACGGATGTCTTGCAAACGAATGATTCCACATATACGCTGATGATTGCGCCGGAGAACGCTCCTGTCAATGCTTCTGCGTGGTTTGCGTTCAAAATTTGGGCATCTGCGCCGCAACGTGTGAACCTTACGCTAAAATACGCTATAGCACGGCATCGGTATATTCCCAAAATTAGCACCGACGGCAAACGCTGGCAAATAATGGACTCCACTCGGTACACACGAGTATCCAGCGAAGCCATACTACGCCTTGACCTCATGCGCGATACTCGTGATACAATCTGGATTGCCGGACAAGAGTTGATAACTTCTGCGGACATCAATCGTTGGGCGGACAGCCTTGCGATGAATCCAGCGACAGCGTCATGTATTCGTAAAAGTCTGATTGGGCAAAGCTCGCAGGGTAGGCAGATGTATAAACTTGACATCAGTGAGGCGCAAGCCGGAACGGAAGCGGGGTATGTGGTATTGCTCGGACGGCAGCATCCGCCGGAGGTAACGGGCAATATGGCGTATTGGGCGTTTGTCGAAACGCTCACGGCGGATACAGAACTTGCGAAAGCATTTCGGAAAAGGTTTCGTGTGATAGCTATTCCGTGTGTGAATCCCGACGGCGTGGATGGCGGGCATTGGCGGCACAACGCACATGGCATTGACTTAAACCGCGACTGGCAACCGTTCAATCAGCCAGAGACGCGGCTTGTGCGCGATGAATTTTTGAATATCAAGAGGGAAGCGGAACAGCGAGGGACAAGCATCAAATTTGGTATAGATTTCCATTCAACCAGCGAGGATGTGTTTTATGTCGTTCCTGTGGATAGTTCTGCTTTGCTTGCGCCAGAAGTACAATCATCACTCAATAAACAATATGTCGCTTCGTATCGTCGCATTAAAACGCTTTTTGCACGGCTGCAAAGTGCCATGCCGCACTATTTTGTGAATGTGGACGAATCGCCGGATAATGCAATCACGCCGTCGTCGAATCGCTGGATGAGCAAAGAACTCGGTGCGGCAAGCACTACTTACGAAGTGGGTGACAATACAGACCGCGCATTGCTCCGCGAAGTCGCACGTACCAATGCACGGCTGATGATGGAGATGCTGGTGAATGGGGAGTAGAGAGAATTGGGAATTGAGAATAAAGAATTGGGAATAAAGAATTTTAAAGACCTTACGACCGCTATGCCCGTACAAGAAATTACCCAACTTGGTGACCCGATTTTATGGCAAAATTGTAGGGAAATCGGTGATGTGCTTGCGCCCGAAACGCAACCAATCATCACCGATTTACGGGATACATTGGAAGATTTCCGTTTGCGAAATGGTTTTGGGCGAGGCATTGCAGCTCCACAGATAGGTATTGCTGAACGCATTATTTATGTGAATATGCGAAAAGCGCGGTTTGCAGAAAACGAAAAAAACGAAGACCTGTCAGCGTTTCAAGGTGCAATGATCAATCCCGTCATCGTTCAAGCAAGCGAAGAGACATTTGAGCTTTGGGATGACTGTTTTAGTTTTCCTGATCTACTCGTGAAGGTGCGGCGTGCATGGCATATTCGCGTGAAATATTACGACGAACAAGGCGTAAAGCGCTTCGTAGATGCACGGGACGATTTTTCTGAGTTATTGCAGCACGAGATTGACCACGTGCATGGCATACTTTCGATAGACCGCGCCGTCTCGCATCACGCCTTTGCCACACGCAAGCAGTGGCAACGATTGTACGCCACACCTGCAAACACTACCACTGCGTAATCGTCACCGCCTCACCCCGCGAAAACCCCTTGTCCATCGAAACAATGGTCGAGGCTTGTATAAAGCCATCATGCTCAAACACCACCAACCACTTATCCTCCGCAAGTTCTGGCAAGATGCGCTTTTTTTCTTCAATCGTTGTTAGCGGATAGTTGTCATATGCCATCACATATGGCACGGGAACATGTGCAGACGTGGGAATCAGGTCGGCGGGGAAGAACAGTTTGTGGTCGCCGCTTTGGATTTTTACGGTTTGCAGCCCTTTTGTGTGACCGTGTACTTGCATCACCGAAATGCCCGGAAAAATCTCGCCATCACCGTCTAATATTTCCAACAATCCAGCATCAATCAAAGGCTGACGGTCATCCGCAAAAAACGAAGCACGATCTTTTTCGGCGGGTTGTTGCGCCCACGCCAGATGGTCTTTTTGAACGTAATATTTTGCATTCGGAAACGCAGGCACAGCGTGTCCGCTTGCGTCCAGCACGGTTGCACCGCCAGCGTGGTCGAAATGGAGATGCGTCAGAATTACGTCTGTGATGTCTTCCGGACTCAAGCCAAACCGTGCAAGCGAGGCTGGAAGCGTGTAACGGGACGTGTCAATTTTGTAGATTTTGGCAAGTTTTTCCGGGAATTTTGTCCCGTTGCCCGTGTCAATGAGGATTGTTCGCTGACCTTCACCGTGTCCCGTGCGAACAAGCAACGATGTAGCTTTCATCGGAATGCGGTTTTCTTCGTCGGGTGCGTGATACGCCTTCATCCAGAGGTTGCGCGGCACAACACCAAACATTGCGCCGCCATCTAAGGCAAAATCACCTGTTTCCAACAGTTCGATGGTAAATGCTCCAAAGTTCATATAATGTACAGAGTTTGGGGTTGAATATTATTGACTACAGTCGCAAAAGTAGCGCAAAAGTGTTGATTGTCAAAGGTTTGTTTGCTACATTTGTGGGATTTTCACCACCATATCCATATTTTCCACAATTCGGGAGATTCACCATGTTTCGACATTGTTTTATTACTGTGATAGCAGCAACACTGCTCTGGGCAGCACTGGCTACAACGGTTTATGCACAATCCTCACTCGACATTACGTGGCAGCGCGATATTGTGTGCGTTGTCCAACACTTGGGCAGGGTGCGGCTTTCGCTGTACAACGCGCTTGGAAGCGAGGTGTTCGTGCTTGAGGAATTCGTGGCGGCGGCGGGTGAACACCGTTTCCGCGTGGATGCGGGCAGTCTGCCGGAAGGAGTGTATTGCTGGCGTGTGCAAGGCGCGGCAGATGCGGCATCGGGCGTGCTGCTCGTGCGGCGATAAGTCGTCCAAATTATACTATGACAACGTGTTGTCAAGAAAAAGACGTTGGAAATAATTCTTGATAGTCGTAAATTCGTAGTCTGTGCATTTTTGTGTTACTGTTGGTTGTATCGTAACAAAAAGTCACGTAAGCTATTGAAAAAATTGAATCTGTTATTTTTACTATTTCTGTTTATTTTTCTTGAGAGGTTACCTGAATGGGTACATTAACCAAAATGCGGACGATTTCGCCGTATGTTCTTGTGGGTATTGCGGTGCTGTTCATCGCGTTCATGGTGATTTCGGATATTGACATGCCGTCCATTATGTCGCGCGGACAAAATTCCGCAACGGCAGCATTGGGCAAAGTCAATGGCGAAAAAATTCTCTATGCTGATTTTGAAAAACGTGTACGCGAACAGGCAGACCAAGCCCGCGCTCAAAATCCGAATTCGGAAGATTTCGATGAAGCACCGGTGCGCGAGCAAGTCTGGAACGAAATGACCGACGAAATTCTTTTGCGCCAAGAAGCAAAGCGTATGGGCATCACGGTATCCAACGACGAAATTTTGGATATTTTGCTCCAAGACCCGCCACAATTCTTGCGTCAGCAATTTACAGATTCGCTTGGGCGTTTTAACCGTGAGCTGTATCTGGAAATTGTTACGAACCCCGACGTTGTTGCACAGCGCGTGAATCCTCAAGTTGCGGCAGATTTCAAAAAAATGCTCATCCGCTTGGAAGATTATATTCGCCTTGAAAAACTACAAAGCGTAATGCGGACATCGGTAGCTTCGGCAACGGGCATTATTGACCCGACGTACATGGAGCGCCGTTTTGCGCTTGATAACGCAACGGTGGATGTTGATTTTATTCAAGTTGGTACTCAATCGGTGCCGGACGCAAAAGTAAGTGTTTCTGAGCAGGAAATTTCTGAGTATTACAGCAAATACCAAACGTCGTTCAAGCAAAAGCCTGTGCGCCGCTTGAAGTATATTTTGCTGCCGATGGTTCCGTCGCAAGCGGATTCGCAAAAAGTACAAAAGCGCTTGGAGCGGTTGAATATGGCTTTGGCTATTGCTCAAACACCGGGACCACGCGACACGGCATTTGAGAATTTGTCGTCAGAGTTTGGTGGTCAAATAAACGATTTTAAGCACGTTCAAGACATCACGCCGCAGAAAATGGCGATTCTTGCCGGAATGCAGCCGCGTGAAGTTGTTGGTCCGATTGGACAACCAACGGGTGGCGTGTCGTTTATACGCTTGGATGCAAAACGTAGTGGTGTGAATGAACTCGTGAAAGCAAGTCACATCCTTATTGCTATCAAGCCAAACGAGAACAAAGACAGCGCGAAAGCAGAAGCGCAAAAAATCTTCAACGAGGCAAAAAATGGTGGTGATTTTGCGGAATTGGCGAAAAAATATTCTGCCGATAAAAGCAACGCCCAAAAAGGTGGCGATTTACCTTTTTTTGGCAAGGGCGCTATGGTAAAACCCTTTGAAGAAGCGGCAATGAGCGCTGCGGTTGGCTCTATTATTGGTCCTGTGGAAACACAATTCGGTTTTCACATTATCCACGTGACCGACAAAAAATCGGACGAAATCAAATTCACTGAATTGTCGCTTGTGCCGATTATCAGCCAAGGAACAAAGAATACGATTTTCCGCCAAGCGCAAATGATTAAAGAACAAGGCAAGGGGCTTCCGATTGATACGATTGCGGCTCGCATGAAAGTGCAAGCACAACCAACTGCATTTTTCCGCCGTGCAACAGCAGTCCTTGGTTTGCGTTCGCTCACGAATTTTGCGTTTGATAACGACCTCAATGCTTATTCCGACCCGGTTGAACTCAAAGGGAGTGGCGTTATTGTTGCACAAGTGACGGATAGCCGTATTGCAGGTATTAAGCCGCTTGTGGATGTAAAAGAAGATATCAAAGCACGACTGGTGCAAGGTAAAAAACTTGACGTGGTGAAAGCGCAAGCGGAAGACCTGTTCAAAAAAGTATCAGGGTTGGATTCGCTGAAGAAAATAAAAGGTATGGATTCGACAGTGAATGTTCAAACCGCAGCAGCGTTGCGTGATAACGGGAGTGTTCCGGGCGCAGGTTTGGATATGTCATTCACAGGGAATGTTTTCCTTGCTCAACCGGGCAAAATCGTGGGTCCAGTTCGTTGCGAACGTGGTTATTATGTGTTTCAAGTGACAAAACGTAATGATGTTGATATGAAGGGCTTTGCAGCACAACGTGCATCGCTTTTGCAAAACGAACGGAACAAAGCACAAGGTGCTTCCTTCTTCCGTTGGAAGAACGAACTCCGCGACCGTTCGGACATTGAAGACAATCGCAGTAAATTTTTCCGTGAATAATTGCGACGATAATCGTTGCGCCTGAAAAAGGTTCTACGAAAATAATATTCAACCTCGCTTGACCGTCTATAACCAGAAATCAAGCGGGGTTGCTTGTTTTTTACCCTTTATGGCTCATACATGTTTCACAATTTGACAGCAACGAATAATGGATAACCACGCGCATATGCATACAGTAGCAATTATTGGTTCTGGTCCGGCGGGTTTTACGGCGGCGCTCTACGCGGCACGGGCTGCGATGAACGTCGTTGTGTTTGAAGGCACACAGCCGGGCGGGCAATTAACCATTACGACGGAAGTTGAGAATTATCCGGGCTTTGAACATGGTATTCAAGGACCGGAACTTATGGACGTGATGCGAAAACAAGCGCATCGTTTTGGCGCAAAATCAATCTATGAAACGGTGACGAGCCTCGATCACAGCCAACGTCCGTTTACGCTGACAACTGACAGAGGAATGGTTCACAAGGCAGATGCTATCATCCTTGCAACCGGCGCAACAGCAAAGCTGCTCGGTGCAAAAGGCGAAGATACATACATGGGATATGGGCTTTCAGCTTGTGCCACGTGCGATGGTTTTTTCTTCCGCAATCACGATGTTATGGTCGTTGGCGGCGGCGATACAGCAATGGAAGAGGCGAATTATCTAACACGCTTTTGCAAAACAGTGACGATTGTACACCGTCGTGAGGAGTTCCGTGCATCGAAAATCATGCTGGAACGGGCAAAAAATAATCCCAAAATTTCGTTTTTGACAAACACTTTGATTGATGAATATTGTGGAACAACGCTCGACAATGGTTTGAAAAAACTTACGTCTGTCCGGCTTCAGAACACGGTTACAGGTGAAACGAAGGAAGCGCCGATTGAAGGCGTGTTTATAGCTATTGGTCACAAACCCAACACCGACCTTGTGAAGGGTATTATTGATATGGACGAAACTGGGTATATTCAAACGGTGGGCAAATCGTCGTACACAAACGTGCCGGGTGTGTTTGCTTGTGGCGACGCGCAAGACAGCATCTATCGTCAGGCAATTACGGCGGCTGGAAGTGGTTGTATGGCTGCGATTGACGCAGAGCGCTGGTTGGAGAACAATGGATAATGTTGTAGTGAATAGAGAAAAACTAAGGAATCATACATAATTTAGGAGGTAGAAATGAAGCGTCAATGGACAATATTTGTGATAATGTTTCTGCTTTGTTCGCCAATCATGGCACAAACACTGGATGAGATTATCGCCAAAAATCTGACGGCTCGTGGTGGCGTTGAGAAAATGCGCTCCGTGAAATCGTATTCTATGAAGGGAAAGCTGACAGGACCCGGAGTGAATTTACAGATTATGGTGCGAATGGAGAGCCCAAAAATGTTTCGGATGGATATGAATCTTGCAACGCAGGGTACATTAACCGAGGCGTTCAACGGCAATATGTCAATGGGTTGGAAAGCCATGACCTCAGCCTCCGGCACGTCGGTATCGCCCGAACGTTTGGATGGTGAGGCGTTGAAGAATGTGCAAGATCAGGCAGAAATGATAAGCCCGTTGTTGGATTATGCCGCAAAAGGTCATCGCGTGGAACTTGTTGGGAAAGAATCCGTCGCAGGCAAACTTTGCCACAAACTTAAAATCACCCTGAACACTGGTCGCATCATGTTCCAGTACATTGATGCACAATCATTTCTGGAGATTTGGGAGGAAATTATTCGCGGGGCGGGCAGCACGGAAATGGTGATTGAAGAAACCGTCGGCGCATACAAAAAGTTTGGTGGAATCCTCTTCCCATGTGAGTTCGACAGCAATGTGAAAGGCTCGCCTCAGCACTATCTTTTGAAAATAGAATCCTACGAACTCAACGTGAAGACCGATAGTACAGCTTTTGAAATGCCAGCGCCAACAAAATAAGAGAAATACATTCAATGAATGCAGCAATGACAACAAACCATTTTGATCTTGTGATCATCGGCGCTGGTCCGACGGGCTTGGCGTGTGGGATTGAGGCACAAAAAGCGGGGTTATCGTATCTCATTATCGAGAAGGGAGCGCTTGTGGAGACGGTGCGGCGCTATCCGGTGAATATGACGTTTTTCTCAACGCCGGAATTGCTCACATTGGATGATGTGCCTTTTACGACAACAAACGTGCGCCCAACGCGCCGTGAAGCGCTTCAATATTATCGTGGCGTGGCGGAATATTACACGC
Organism: Candidatus Kapaibacterium sp.; assembly: GCA_025358765.1. GTDB lineage: Bacteria > Bacteroidota > Ignavibacteria > Kapaibacteriales > UBA4661 > JANYIG01. The sequence goes on along the minus strand of JANYIG010000132.1, from coordinate 7,337 downwards.
TCAATCTTCGATTGCATACTCGCGTGGAACGTGTTACGAAACAGGGAGCCGTCTTTGAGGTGTTGACCCATAAGAACGAAACAGTGACTGCCCCGCGCGTGGTGATTGCTACGGGTTATTTTGATTTTACCAATCGTTTATTGGTTGAAGGCGAGGATTTGCCGCATGTTTCGCATTATTACGATGAGCCGTATCGGTACTCTATGACGGACGTAGTTGTGATTGGTGGGCGCAATTCGGCGGTGGAAGCCGCGTTGGAACTCTGGCGACACAAGGCGCGGGTAACGATGGTGCATCGTGGCGAGACATTGAGCAGCGTGGTGAAATATTGGGTGAAACCGGACATCGAAAATCGCCTGAAAAATGGCGAAATAATCGCACATTTGAACTCCGTTGTACGGGAAATCCGCGAAGGAACAATGGTCATCGAAAACACTCGCACACACGAATGCACAACGCTTGCGGCAGATTTTGTGTTCCCGCTTATTGGCTACCGACCCGACGAAACCTTATTGCGTGGCGCGGGCGTACAGTTGAGCGATAAACTTGTGCCGGAACACAACCCTACAACGTTCGAGACGAACGTGGAAGGCTTATACATTGCGGGTTCGGTAGCGTGTGGGTGCGAAACGTGGGCTATTTTTATCGAGAATGGCAGAATGCACGCCAAGCCGGTTATTGAGCATATTCTTCAACATCAATAAAACACTTCTCACCGTGTGACCATTATTTTCTGCACCGCTGTTGCGCCGCCACCTGTAGCCCGAACGAAGTACGTACCAGCCGCCAACACTTCCTTGTAGGGCAAATAATACACGCCTTTGTTCAAAAACCCTTGATAAACGCTTGTTTGCTGCCTTCCGAGTACATCTGTAATGGTAAGGTTCACTGCACCGTCTGTTGGAACGCTTAGTTCAATCGTGAGTGCGGAACCGGACGGTAGTGGCTGCGGATAAGCCTTGAGTGCAAACGTCGTTGCGGAATCCGTTGGTTGCAGTGCCGATGCGCGATTGGTGCGTTCGCAAAGAATATCCTCATTTTCATCCACAATTACTCGGACGGGTACGAAGGGGAGCGTAAAACGCTCTTGTTGTTCGCGTTGGGTGTTCACGAGGCGCTGCATGGAGCGTTGTCCCTGCGCTCCGACGAAGGTAAGATTCACGGGCATGACAAATACTTGCGGAACGTTCGCACCGCTTTGTAACTGTCGCAGCGTGACGCTTACGCTTTGGTCGGCTCCAAACGGCTCGGAGCGCCAATCTACGTCGTAAAACGGATGCCCCGCCTGATAAATCCATTGATTCATAAATGTTGTGAACGACACGGGCGAATTAGGGACGCTTTGCTCTAACGACGTGCGAAAATCGTCCGTCACGGCGGAACTGTACGCAAAGCGGTTCAAATGATAACGAATTGCGCGAAAATACGCCGAATCGCCCGCCGTTGCAGCAATCATGCGCCGCACCATATGGTACACCCAAGCGCCTTTAGCGTAGGTTGTGGCATAATTAAACAACAGATTGGGGTCGTCGGTGTTTGGAATATAGATTGGATTCGTATTTGCTTTGCTTGTCAAATATCCATTTCTGAAGTTCTTCATTGCGTCTTTGTACCACGAAGCACCGCCCCATGATTCGTACCACAATGCTTCACCGTGCGATGCGCCACCCTCGTTCAGCCAAATATCTGCCCACGTGCCGCATGTTACCTTGTCTCCCGTCCAATGGTGCATCATTTCATGCACCATCCCTTGCAGATTGCCCTTGAGCCACGAGCGGTTATAGGTAATCATGGTTTGGTGTTCCATGCCACCATACTGAAACGGCTGTATGGCAGCGGTTCCGAGCTTCTCGAACGGATATTCGCCGTACCAGCGTGAATATGCTTCCAACGTAGGTTTAATCGTGGTAAACAGCCGCGAGGCATTGTATTGTGTGCCGTCGGTGATAGAAGTCGTATCATCCACAGCCCAAAAGTAGTTTTGAATTTCAACGCTGTCGCGAGGATTATTTACGCGCTTGTACCACTCAGTGCGTTTTTGATAGACAGATGCAAGCGCCACCATCAGATATGTTGGAATCGGGCTGGAATGCCGCCAGAAGTACGTTGTCGTATTTGTGGCACGGATGACCTCTGTTCGTTCCAAAAGCCCGTTAGAAAGCGCAGTGAAGCCGTTTGGAACACGAATAGCGATGTCCATCAAGGCTTTATCGTACGGAACGTCGTTGCAAGGCATCCAGCGCCGTGCATCGTTTGGTTCACCCATGGTATAGGCAAGGCGTTCAGCAACAAATGCAGAATCCGTTTTGTTTTTCAAACCACCATAACGCCCTTTACGGTAGAGGAAAAAACCGCCATCGTTATTCGTTGCGCTTGTGTGCGTGTAATACAGCGTCACGACAAGTGTATCGCCTTGTTTGGCGGGGGTTGGCAGGGCAAAACGAATCTCTTGGTTTTGTGTATCGTAACTCACTGTGCTGGCAAGGCGCTTTCCAGTGACAATGATGCTGTCAATGACTAATGTTGCGGCATTCAAGGTGATGGAGGACACATTTGCTGAATCTACGCGCATCCGAATTGTATTGCTGCCCCAAAAACGGCGGTCGCTACCAGATTCGCCAATGGAAGAAAGGGGATTTGTCCAATCCAACATGAGCGAATACGAAAGCACATGATATGGACGACGCACGGTCGAAAAGCTCTGGATTGCAGCATTCATGCGATATTTTTGGAGAGCAGCTTCCGCATGGCTACAACAGAGATGTTTGCCGTCACCCACAAATTCTGGCGATTGTAGATAGGCGGGGCTGTAGCTATTGTCTAATAATGGCTGTGCAAATACATGTACATTCATCAAAGCAGATTGAAACCAAACAACCGCAAACAAGCATAACGTCAGGCGTTGAAGGATAGAAAGAATCATAGCGATGGTGGTGCAAGAGTGTGGGAAACGGTGATGGTGAACGGATAAAACGAATGCACAATATTACGGAATCATGCCGAAAATGGGAAATAAAAAAGCCCATCTGTAATAGATGGGCTTTGGAATCGGATTTCTGTAGTGACCAGAGAGGGATTTGAACCCCCGACACGAGGATTTTCAGTCCTCTGCTCTACCAACTGAGCTATCTGATCAGCGTATAAAATGCTTGAAGCGTTGTTCAAAGAGCTTCAAAATTACGAAATGGACTTCCAGAATGCAAATTATTTTTTCTGCCCTTGCTATTTTTCCTCGTAGGGGATTGATTTTTCAAGCAAAAATCGCAAATATGTTTTCCCATCACATCATACCGTCGTAAATTGTAACCTCGTTTTTGCCAATGGAAGAACGTACAGCTGTTGTATTTCTTCTTCACCATACTAACCACACCCAATGGACAATATAAAAATCTCGACAGCTCAATTTGAGCACAAAAATGGAGACAAAGCATACAATCTTTCCATGATTGAAAAACTTTCAGAAAAGGCATCACGCCAAGGTTCAAACGTGATTGCTTTTCACGAATGTTCAATAACAGGATACACGTTTGCTCGAAATCTTTCAAAATAGTCAGGACATTTTTTGAGAATCGAGATTTTAAGCGACGGTTGAGCCATCATGTTATAGCCCGCAAAGCCGCTTTTTCACTCGTGTTTCGTTTAGTCTAAAGAAATTTTATGGTATGACCACGTTTGCCGATCGCCTTGTTTCATTTTATGCGGGTTTACAGCTTAAAACGCCTTTGCCGCACGGTGTAGGGGTTCTTAACCCGTACCAACGTGCGGAAACAATGGCGTGTGTTCGTGCCTTTTGCGAGCGTTTTTTCGCCGACAATACTGAGCGGCTGTCTTGTTGGGGTATCAATCCGGGTAGATTTGGCGGCGGTTTGACGGGATTATCATTCACTGATCCGGTGATATTGCGAGACGTAGTAGGCATACAGAACAATCTTGGCTTCAAACAAGAGCTTTCGGCGGAATTTATCTGGAGTGTGATTCACGAATTTGGCGGCGCGGACGCATTTTTTTCGCAGATATTCCTCACAGCGCTTTGCCCGCTTGGTTTTACGAACGCTGGTGTGAATTACAATTTCTACGACGACTATGCGTTATTGGAAGCGGTGAAGCCATTTATGGTTAAAACCATCCACGAACAGCTTGCACTTGGCTTGCGGCGCGATGTAGCGGTGTGTTTCGGTACGGGCAAACTGCAAAAAGCGTTTGTGCAACTCAACAACGAACATCACTTCTTCGCAAGCATTGTAGCGTTGGAGCATCCGAGATTTATCATGCAATATCGCCGACCGACCGTCCACGAATATCGCCAAAAGTACATTAAAACGCTACAATCAGCACTTTCTAATGAATCACTACAATCAAATGTCTTTCCGTTCCCGTTATTTCCCGCACTATAAATCAACGATTGCGCTCGCCATTCCAGTTATGTTCTCGCAAATTGGGCATATGGTTGTCCAAATCACGGATAACATCATGGTTGGACGTGTTGGCACAACATCGCTCGCAGCCTCATCATTTGCTCATAATGTGTTTATTGGCGGTTTGCTCTTTTGTGTGGGCTTTTCCGTGGCGATGACACCGCTTGTAGGTGCTGCCAAGGGTGCGGGCGACGTGCGCGAAGTAGGTTCTTGGTTCAAAAATGGCGCTATTGCGAATATGGTATTTGGCGTTTGCGTGACGGTGTTTATGCTTGGGGTATCATTTTTTCTCGACAATATGGGACAGCAACCAGATGTGGCAAGGCTTGCACGTCCGGTCTATTTATTGTGGGTGTTTTCTATCGTGCCGATTATGGTATTCCAGACATTCAAGCAATTCGCTGAAGGGATTGGTAATACACGGATTGCGGCATTGATAACGGTACAAGAAGTGGTGCTGAACATTGGATTAAATTATCTGCTGATTTATGGCAATCTCGGTTTTCCGGCGCTTGGCGTAACGGGAACTGGCATTGCGACGCTCGTTGCGCGGACTTCGATGCCGATAACATTTGCGCTGATTGTTTGGCGATTGAAGGAATTTGTACCGTATCGTGCGGCGTTTGCCGAAGCAAAACGGGATACAGCGCGGATACTGCGTTATCTGCGGCTTGGAGTCCCAATTGCTGGCACGACGATTCTGGAAGTTGCAGCTTTTGCGTTCGGTGCAATTATGATGGGATGGCTTGGTGCAACGGAGCTTGCAGCGCATCAAATCGCCATTGGGCAGGCGGCGCTAACGTTTATGGGCGCAACGGGCATTGCAGCGGCAGCTACTATCCGCGTGAGCCAGTTCTACGGTGCTCATGATCGTGCAAATATGCGCTCTGCGGGTTTTGCTGCTGTGCATATTGTATTAGCGTATATGTCGTGTACTGCACTGGCATTTGTGCTATTGCGCCACATAACACCACTTGCGTACACCAATGATACGGCGGTGATTGCTGCCGCATCGGGTCTGTTGTTGATAGCAGCCTTATTCCAACTTTTTGATGGTGTACAGGTGGCGACACTTGGTTCGTTGCGCGGTTTGGCGGATGTGAAGATGCCTACAGTGATTGCATTCCTGTCATATATTGTGGTGGCGCTGCCTACAAGCTACGTGACGGCGTTTGTGTTAGGCTGGCGGGAAATCGGTATCTGGACGGGGTATGTGGCGGGATTGGGTTTTTCATCGGCACTCTTTTTTGTACGCTTCTACCTCAAAAGCCGCACTATCAGCTTCAACAAGCGCTCGGATGCTCCGATTGTGTAATGGGAGTGGAACAGTAGGAAAACAAGGAATCACAGAAGTATAAAAAACAGCAAAAAACAAACGATATTCTCGTGGTTTTGTGGTTCCGTCCGTGACATGGATTGGTATTCAAGCCCTTCCACTCCAACTTCTATCGCATCAAATATACCGCAACCACCGATTTTCTTTGTGGTTCGCTTTATAGGTACTATACCATTTGCAAAGGGGATACAAACTCGCCACGACCGCCAGCCAAACCGCATAAATACTGGCTAATTCCAACCCGCCACCTGTTTCCGGTCGTCCAAACTTTAGTACACCAAAGGTTAAATTCGCCCATGTATTGCCTTGCAGAAAGACCATTATCAGCATGAGGGTGTGGACAATGTACCAGTGAATGATGTAATAAAAAAGCGGAACACTGCCATAAACTTGCAGAATTTTTGCCAGAGGAGATTTCCAATTTTCAACAAAAGAAAGCAGCAGAAACATGCCGCCCAACGTCGTCAGACAAAACATTAGCGAGGGCGGGTATTTGCTAATATTGAGAAAGGAAAGCACGGTAAATAACAAGTCTTTTTGTGCTGCCCATGCAACGGGATCGCCATACACATTGAGAAAGCGCAGCCCCACGAACAGCGCCAATGCACACACACCAACTATTTGAAATAATCTTTTTCGCTTGCCTTCCTCATACTCAAAAAACTTTCCCGAAGCAAAGCCAACAAGCATAATCCCGAACCACGGCACGAGCGGGTAGCCGACGATAAAGATGAGATTTGGACTAATTGGGTACACTTTGAGCCCGAATAATGGAGCGATAATGGCTTGAATCACCGACTGTTTTTCAAAGGGGATAAATGGCACAAGATTATGGCTCAAAAGAATGGCAATGCCAATAATACCAAGTGTGGTGGCGTTCACAGTGAGCAGCAGCGAGAGAATAAGAAAACCACAACCAATTGCAGCAATCACTTGAAAGAAAAATGTCTGGAAATGTATGTCAAACCATATTCCGAAGGAGATAAGGGTAAACTCTAATAGTATCAGCCACAGTCCTCTTGTCCATAAAAAACGGCGTGTTTCAGCAAGGTTTTGGTGTTTTTTGAGTACGAGATAGACCGATGTTCCAGCAAGAAATACAAATATCGGGGCGCAAAAATGCGTAATCCATCGGGTGAAAAACAATGCAGAGTTTGTGGTCGCAAGATCCGTGGGGTTTTGGGTGAGCGAATGAACGTGCATCAGGTCGCGGATGTGATCCAATGCCATGACCACCATCACCAAACCCCGCACAACATCAATGGAACGAATACGCTGCATAAAACAGTCCTCAAATAGGTTTTGAACATTGATTCTGCAAAGAAATGATTTTTCCTCCTGGATTCATTAGAGTTCATAGCCGCAATTTTTCTTCCTAAAAACTGATTTTCCCAACTAAAACTCATTAGAACCAATCGTTGTGTGTCATCCAAAAAAGGAATACCTGCAAAGATACAATTATTTCCCAACCCATTGATAGCCGAACGAAAACCGAAATCCTACGACGTATTCCTTCCACGAACCATCGTTCAATACGCCTACAAGCGGCAGATAGCCGAACAGTTCGGCGTTAAGTTGTACCGCAA
>JANYIG010000087.1 GCA_025358765.1 Candidatus Kapaibacterium sp. | reverse complement strand
TGTTATCGGAGGACCGCACGGCGATACGGGATTGACGGGACGCAAAATCATCGTGGACACCTACGGTGGCAAGGCTCCACACGGTGGTGGCGCATTTTCCGGCAAAGACCCGACCAAAGTTGACCGTTCGGCAGCATATGCGGCACGTCATTTAGCAAAAAACGTCGTGGCTGCTGGTTTGGCGAAAGAATGTACGATTCAGTTGTCTTACGCAATCGGTGTAGCAGAGCCAATTTCCGTGTATGTTGACGCGCACGGCACGGGCAAAGTGGCGGGGAACGTTATCAGCGAATTTATCCGCAAGAGCATTGACCTGACACCGAAGGGCATTATTGAACGGTTGAACCTGCGCCGCCCTATTTACCGTGCTACTGCTGCATACGGTCACTTTGGTCGCCCAGAATTCCCGTGGGAAGGGCTTGATTTGGTGGATACACTCAAAAAAATTAGTGCGTGATAGATACGAACGTCATACAGAACCAAAAAGGAAATTCCCCGCTATGAGTGCTTTAATTTATCTGGACAACTCAAATTTGTGGATAGAAGGCAAAAAAGTCAGTGCTGTCCACAATGGTTTGGCGTTGGATATTTGGGATGCTGCCGAAACAAAAACGTTTGATAATACGTTCAAACTTGATTTTGGCAAAGCACTTGAAATTGCGAACAATGCTCCGATTAAAGTTGCCCGATTTTATGGTTCACGCCCTCCGCAAGCCGATTCCGTTTGGAATGCTGCGAAGTCGGCAGGTTTTGACCTCGACATTAAGGATCGTAATCAACGCAATAAAGAGAAAGGTGTTGATTCAGCGATGGTAGCGGCTATGATGGAAGATCTTTACACAATTGCCAAACAAGGTGATATCTTTATCTTGATGACTGGTGATGCTGATTATATTCCCGTGATTCAAAAAATTAAAGCAAAGAACTACGAAGTGCATGTGTTGTTTTGGGATCATGCTGCGAACGATCTAAAAAAGGAAGCAGATAAGTTTTTGTCGCTCAATGGATACCTTGATACGCTTCGATATTGAAGAGAAAAAGTAGTTTTTATTTCATACCACTTAATCAATAGCAGTAATGGCAACAGCAATAAAAAAAGCTCCTGCAAAAGCAGTTGCAAAAAAAGCCGTCACAACCAACGTTCAGAAGAACAGCGTAAAAAACGGCAGCAATGGCATTCATAAAAACGGTGCGAATGGCGCGGCAAATGCTGCACCGAAAGCGGCTCCAAAAGCGGTTGCTGGGAAAATCCCTGCAAAAAAAGGTACGGGTTCGTTTAGCGAAGTCGCTGGCAAATACTGCGTTCGTGACATCAAACAGGCTGAAGAAGGTCGCAAACTCATTGAGTGGGCAGAATCCCGTATGCCAGTGTTGATGCACATCCGCGAGAAATACAAAAAGGCACAACCGTTCAAAGGCTTGCGTCTTGCTGGTTCGCTGCACGTGACCAAAGAAACAGCAGTACTTGTTGAAACATTCGCCGCGCTCGGCGCTGATGTATCATGGTCGGGCTGCAACCCACTTTCCACCAACGACCCTGTGGCTGCGGCACTTGCAAAAGGTGGCATCTCCATCTTTGCATGGTACGGCAATCACGAAGATTTTTACTGGTGTATTGAGCGCACGATTGATTTGAAGCCACACCTGACGCTCGACGACGGTTGCGACCTCATCAACACCGTCCACGAACACTACGCAGATTTCGCAAAAACGCAGGTTATTGGCGGCACAGAAGAGACCACAACGGGCGTACACCGCCTCCGCTCGCGTGCTGCGGCTGGCAAACTGTTCTATCCAGTTTTTGCTGTGAACGATGCGGAAACGAAATGGGATTTCGACAACGTTTATGGCACGGGTCAATCCACGTTAGACGGCATTCTTCGTGCTACGTCGGTGATGTTGGCTGGCAAAACGTTCGTCGTCGCTGGACACGGACATTGCGGACAGGGAGTTGCAAAACGTGCTAAAGGCATGGGGTCGAATATTATTATTACCGAAATAAAAGCAACATCGGCAATGAAAGGTATCTTGGAAGGATATCGGGTTATGTCTATGGACGATGCAGCAAAAGAAGGCGATATTTTCTGCACGGCGACGGGCGTGAAAGACATCATCCGCAAGCAGCATTTCCTTTCCATGAAAAACGGTGCCATCATCTGCAATACTGGTCATTACGACGCGGAAATTAATTTAGCAGAACTCGCTTCGGTTGCTAAAAACAAACGGACAATCCGTCCAAATTGCGAGGAATACACGTTGAAAAACGGCAAAAAAATCTTCGTTCTTGCCGAAGGTCGCCTTGTGAACCTTGCTGCGGCTGAAGGTCATCCGTCGGAAGTGATGGATATGTCGTTTGCGAACCAGCTTATGTGCCATATCAGCCTTGCAGAAGCACACAAAGCGGGCAAAAAACTTCCGAACCAAGTGATTGACATTGACCCAGCGCAAGATGAGTTTATCGCTGAAACAAAGCTCAGAACAATGGGCATGAAGATGGATAAACTCTCGAAAGAGCAATTACGATACATCAACGATTACAATGCTGGAACTTAAAGACAATAGCGTGGTTCCCCCCAAGCAAGTGCAAAGCCCATAGACGCTACGTTTATGGGCTTTTTTATTTTTTTATTCGTTCGGAAAAATGGAAATTTTTGGAAAAATATCGCCTGAAAAATGCAGCAAGGCAGGAATGAAGTGGCTGTCCGGGGGCAAAGATGCGAATGTCCATTTTGAGCACATCATAGTCGTTGCTGTACGGGGAAGGGTATTTGCGGGAAAACTCCGTGAATGAGGTAAAAAATGGACGGGAGAACATTATCGGGGGAGACAAGCAAAGTGAGGTGGATTCTACAACGAGCAATACAAAAACCTGCCCAGGTACGCTGTACACCGTGCATAAGCACGTGGGAAGCGTGGCAGGTATTGTTGCCACTCTTATTGCCGAAAATATGCTATTCTTTTCATGGGTATCGTCAAGGAAATTTACGCGGGAGCAGTATGCAGTGCCGACTGTTGAATATGCCGGAAAGCTATCTGAATATGAGCAGGCTTCATAATCTCGCGCTTACGCTCTGTCCAGTTAGCAATATGCTCCTGCACGTCGCTCAGGGAATAGTCCGGCTGCTGACGACGTGCGTAATCTACCGTCGCAAGCAGTTCTAATCCATATGGCGACTCAAAACCTTCGATAAACTCTAACACCTGCTGCATACGTTCCCGTTGCTCCAGCGAAAGCCTTGTAGCAACATATTCTTCCACATCACTCAAATTTTCCTCAATGATGTGTATTTCCGTATCAGGCTTAGTGCGACCCGCATCGTAGCTGATGAATGAACCGTTCAGAACCTCCAAGACTTTGGTAAGATTAGCGGCAAAGGGTCCGTACGGTCCTTTTTCAAATTTCAGGCGAAGGTTTTCTCCAAAACGCTGGAGGAAATACGCTGTTTTCTGTGCTACGAGGAGATTGATGTCGTAGCCCAAGACGCGGTAACGATGCAGTACATACACCAGCATTGCCCGTGCGGGAGTGAGTTCGGCTTTTTGGTGCGGTTCTTCTCGTGCCGCTTCAAATCCGGGTTCTAAGACCGTAATCGTACATTCTGCTTGCAAAGGCGACAGATACTGCTCAATAAGCGGACGCACGTCGCTCCAGCGCAATTTCCCGTTTCCGCAGCCCAACGGCGGCACAACGATTGACCGAATCTTTTTGGCACGAATGACTTGCACGAGGTCTTGCAATCCTGTTTCGATGTACGAGAGTTTGGATGGATACCGCCAGTGGTCTTTCGTGGGGAAATTGATGATGTAGTGCGGTGTCAGTTCGTCGGTCTCGGTAACGAACATTTTGCCCATAGCAAGCTCGCCTGCTTCGGCGGCGGCTTTGTACAATTTGAAATTTTTGGGAAACTGTTTCTTAAACGCCAAAGCAATGCCTTTGCCCATCACTCCTTGCAGATTGACGGTATTGACCAACGCTTCTGCGTGTGTCTCCAGTATGTTTGCTTGCGTAAAGGTCATTGTTTATTTAGTAGTACCAGTCGCGTTTTACTTTAGAAGTAAGCGTACATCCGTGTTTGGCGGCAAGCGCGTCGGCAAATATACGAGTTTCCTCGTCAAAAACGCCAATGCCAAGAA
>JANYIG010000085.1 GCA_025358765.1 Candidatus Kapaibacterium sp. | reverse complement strand
GCTCCCTGTCATTCATTCGAAACATGCTTGGCACCAGCAAATCGACCGTTCGTTTTTTCAACGATTCGGCCAAGCGGACGGGTGCGTTGAAAGGCGAGATCGAACGTGGTGATAATGATTATTCCACTCACAAAAAAGAAGCGGCTTCTTTTGGAAGCCGCTTCTTTGCTGGATGTTTTGTGAGAATAACAAGATTTGAACCTGTGTATCAACTCTACTGCTTGCCGTGTGATGCAGTAGCAGCAAGCGCCTCTGTGCTGCGCTGTTTCAGCCCAAAGAGCGGTCGCAACACGGGCGTACGGCGAATAATTTCATACAACATTCCCGAAATGACGTACGTTCCGACCATAATCACCGTGAATTTCTCCGCAATGCCCCACGATTGAAGCACCACGTAATAGCCAATCACCATCATCACGCTTTGGTGCAAGATGTAGAACGGATAGACAGCTTCGTTGGCGTAACGCAAAAATGGCGTTGAGAAATTGAGGAATTTCCGTGCTAATCCAACCAGCGCAAGCAGTACACACCAGATGTTCACAAATTTCACCAAACGATAGACCGTCCATACTTCCTCGCCAAGTTTGTCGTACTTGGGGTCGAAGATGCTTCCGTAGGGATGCGACAAATCAAGCCAATTGAACCAAATCAAGCCGTAGAGTAGCACATAACACACAGCACTGATTTTGAGCGCCGTCGGCAAAAAACGGTCAACAGCCTGCAAGAGCCGTTCGTTGCTGCTAATCACATAACCAAATACAAAAAATGTCAGCGAAACAGTGAAGTTGTACCAATCGTTTACTAAATCGTGCGTGGTGTCCCAAAAGGGCGCAAGCGTGGCGGCTTCAAGCCAAAGTGGAAGCGCGAGCAGCAATAGGCGATTGGGTTTCTCGAAAAATGTGGTGAGTTTTTCCATAAATGCCCGTCCGTTCTCGCCGCGCAGCCAGAGGAATAGCGGTAATGCGAGCATGGAATACACAAGGATATACACGACAAACCAGAGATGATGCCAGCTAAAACTCCCTTGCGGATACGGCTGAAACTCAAACACGGTACGCCAAAACGCGAAGTACGATTCATACTGCACACCTTTGAACACACGCTCGTAATAAATTTGTGGCGGTACGACTACGAGCATTCCAAACAACACGGGGATAAACAACCGTTTGAAACGCTCTTTGGTGAACGCACCCGCCGTGCGTTTGCGAAGTGCGAAGGCAACACCAGCACCAGAAATCAAGAGCAAAAGCGGTAAGCGCCACTGATTCAGAAAGAGCATCACGAGGTTGAGCGTTTCGCTTGTTTGTGGGTTTTTGAAATGAAAATCCCACGTTACAAAAAACATACTCGTGTGATACGGCACAAGCAGCAGGAATGCTATCACGCGCAGCCAGTCCAATGCGTACTGGCGCGGAGGTGGGGCAGATTGTATTGTGGCTGCCGTTGCGGGGACTGCCTCGGCGGTTACGATTGCCGGAGCTTCTTTAGCTGCGATAGCTTGCAGAGAGATTGTTTCCATAGTATTCCCCTTGAAAATTGAGGTTGACAATAATAGTGACGTTATCTTTCTGCAATTCTACGAAGAAGTTTTCGGAGGGGTTAGGTGTTTCCGACGAATGGCGTTTTTTGGGGGGTGAATGACGAATCAACGGTGCGAAAAATGGTGGTGTCGAAAATTCGATTGAAGAACGTGTTCAATTGAAACCTTTTTTGGAGTGATGCGTACAGTCAGTGTACGGTAATTGTACTGGGTTTGGGGCGTACGATAGGAATATCAACCTATCGTCGCTGTGCTGTGATTGCTGTACAATGTAAGCGGTTTTTGCCACGACTTCACCAAAAGGGGCTGATTATGGATGCTTGCAATACTTATTGTACAGAACAGAAATTTCTGTTAGAATTTATGGTTGATGTCGCCAAGGAATATGCGCTGTTCACGGTTGACCCTGAAGGGCGCATTACATCATGGAACATTGGCGCAGAGCGGCTTCTGGGATATTCGGCTTCAGAGGTTCTGCAACACCATTTTGCTCTCGTTTTCAGCCATGAAGACCGCGCCAATGCTCGCCCGCAAAAAGCACTTGTTTGCGCTTTCACCTACGGACGTTGCGCCGAAACCGAATACCGATTGCGAAAAGATGGTTCCCGGTTTCTGGCAGATATGATTATCACGCAACTTCCCGCTCGTGACACTCACAACCCTCAAAATAACGTGCATCATGGCTACGCTGTGGTTTTGCGCGATGCAACCGAAATGATGGGCGTTCTCGATTCGTTTCGCCAAAGCGAAGAGCAACTCCATCTCGTGATGGAGCAAGCGCAACACATTGAGGAACAGCGTAGCCAATTGCTCGAACTTAACAAGGAGAAAGATGAAATTTTGGGCATTGCCGCACACGATCTTAAAAATCCGCTGATGGCAATCAACCTTAGCCTGTACCTTCTCAAGACACATTGGAACACCCTCCCGCCGCAAAAAATTATGGCGCAAATTGACACTATTGACAATACTGTTGACCGAATGCGAGAAATCATCAGTAATCTGCTCAATATCAACGCCATCGAGTCCGGCAATATCACGCTCATGCCAGAAGTTTTAAGTGCAACCGAACTTGTGGAATTGGTTATAGACCAATACCAGATGCGTGCCCAATCAAAAAATATCAGCCTCTATTTTCAAATGACTGACCATTGCCTCTACGCAGACCGCAGCGCAACGTTGCAAGTGGTGGAAAATCTCGTCTCCAATGCCGTTAAATACTCACCACACGGCAATAATGTGTGGATTGCCGTCACAGGTCGTGACCTCGCTACAGGCGACAAACACTTGCTGAATGGTCTTGCGCCCCGCACCACTGGCTGGACGCAAATAAGCGTTCGGGACGAAGGACCGGGCTTGAGCAAAGACGACATGACCAAACTTTTTACCAAATACACTCGCTTGAGCGCCAAGCCTACAGCGGGCGAGCATTCGACGGGCTTAGGTCTCTCGATTGTCAAAAAACTCGTCGAAGCGATGCACGGGCGTATTTGGTGCGAAAGCGCATATGGCTCAGGCGCTACATTCACTCTTGAACTTCCTGCCGCCGAGCCTATTTCAGAAGCCGCGTTGTTCCACATTTAGTGCTTTCCGTTCAGCGTCTCTAAAGTCGTGTGCCTGCTTTTTTATTGGCAATGTGGCTCGTGAATGCTACATTGGAACAATTTTCCATACTGTTTCACTCATCTACTCCCACGAAATGTATGAGTATTCTCGCCAAACAACTCGGCTATCCTGACGGTGTGACGATTTTGCCGTACAAAGGCGTACTTCCCCGCATCCATCCCAGCGTTGTTATTCTTGAAGGTGCCCGAATAACGGGCGATGTGGAAATTGGCGAAGATTCAACGGTATGGTTTAACACCGTCATTCGCGGCGATGTAAATTCTATCCGCATCGGCAACAGAACAAACATTCAGGATTTGTCTATGTTGCACGTCACACACGAAAAACATCCGCTTGTCATTGGCAATAACGTAACGCTTGGGCATTCGGTGGTTGTGCATGGCTGCACGATTCACGATTGGACGCTTATCGGCTTGGGTGCACGAGTGTTGGATGCGGCGGTGGTTCATTCCCATTCGATTGTGGCGGCTGGGGCATTAGTGCTGGAGCGGTTTGTCGTACCGGAAGGCGTGCTTGTGGCGGGCGTTCCAGCAACAATTATTCGGGAATTGAACGAGAAGGACAGAGCAATGATTGCGGCAATTCCACCGCGCTATGTCGGAGTTGCAGCGCAGTATCAGAAAGAGCGGGAGCGGTAAGACGAGATATTAGGAGGTCGGCGTTGGATCGTTCGGTTGTTGGGTCGCAACCTCAAGTTCATTCGGTAGTTCTGGTGTTTTCGGTGTTGCGTGAACAAAAGGTAGATGATGGTTAAAAAGCAGGAGTAATGCCATTCCAGTCGTTACGCATGAATCTGCTACGTTGAATACCCAAAAACGACTGTACTCGCGCCCGAAAACCGTCACATCCGGCATATCCACATCAATAAAATCCACCACGTGACCGTAAAAAAGCGGACTTTCGCCGTAGAATGCGCCATAGAATACGCGGTCAATCAGGTTGCCCGTTGCACCCGCCAGAATAAGCGCCAGTCCAAGTTTCACCCAGAAATGCGTGACCGTGGTTCGTGCAATATACCACGCCAGACCAGCACTTGCCGCAATCGAAAATAGGCTTAAAAAAATCTTTCCTGCGCCAAAGGTAATGCCAAATGCCATGCCCGGATTCTCGACGAACGTGATTCGCACTGCATTTCCAATGATAGGAAAACTCTCGCCTAAAACCATTCCTTGATGATTCCAGCCAAAACAATCGAACCCTTTCACCCAAATTTTCGTGAGTTGGTCTGCGATAATCAGCACGGATGCTGCAAATAGAAATCCTTTATTCTTCAAGTACAAGCGCAAGTTTAATGTCATTAAATTCATTGGTTGCTTGGTTATCGGTCATTCGCCATTGATTCCTTGTAGTGCGGACAAAACAAAGGATCAACGACGAATGAAAAATAACAAATGGCTTAAATCATCAGCAGGGCATCGCCATAGGTGTAAAAACGGTATTCCTGCTTAACTCCTTTGCGGTACGCCTTCATCAATTCTTCTTTGCCGGCAAATGCTGCCGAAAGAAGCATCAATGGCGATTTTGGAGGATGGAAATTTGTAATCAAACGACTGACAATTTTGAATTCGTACGGCGGATAGATGAATTTATCCGTCCAACCACGATTGATTTTTACGGCTCCGCTCGTCAGAACGCTGGATTCTAACGCCCGCGCCACGCTTGAGCCGCCTGCAAAGACTTGTTTTTTGGATTTGAGTGCCTTGTTGATAATTTCAACGGCTTCTTTTGTAATCTCAAAATATTCAGAGTGCATTTTGTGTTTGGTCAAATCTTCCACATCCACAGGGTCGAACACGCTATAACCAATGTGCAGCGTGATTTTTGCAATCGTAACACCCTTGTCTTCTAACTTTTTGATGAGTTCTTTTGTGAAGTGGATGCCCGCCGAAGGCACAGCAACAGAGCCAACTTTGTCTGCAAAAACCGTTTGATACGTCTCTTTGTCAAGCTCTGTCGGTTCGCGTTTGATGTATTCGGGAAGCGGCATCTGTCCGATGCGCTCAATCACCTTGTAAATATCTCCCGTGTGGTTGAATCGTACTGTCCTGCCGCGCGAGGTCGTGTTGTCAATGATTTCGCAATAGAGCTTATTATCGTCGAAATAGATTTTGTTGCCAATGCGGACTTTACGTGCAGGGTCAACTATTACGTCCCAGATGCGGTCTTCTGCTTTGAGTTCGCGTAACAACAACACTTCGATTTTCGCATTCGTCTTTTCTTTTTTGCCGAACAACCGTGCTGGAAACACTCGTGTGTCGTTCAACACAAGGCAATCGCCTTTTTGAAAATAGTCAACAATGTTGGAAAATGTTTTGTCCTCAATGTCGCCCGTTGCTCGGTTGAGTACCATCATTTGCGAGGAATCACGAGGGTCGGCGGGGTATTTGGCGATGATTTTTTTGGGAATTGCATAGTTAAACTCGGATAGCTTCATGCGGCACTCCTTTAGAAAAGTCTGAAAAGCTTTCAAACGCAAGGCTCTGGAAATGAACCATTTGCGGCGAACTGCAAAAACCGAAATATACAACCTTTAGGAAGGGGTTAGCAAGATATTTCTTATAGTGTCGTAAGAATAATATTTACATTACATTCATTATTTCTCCCCAAAGCCTCAAAAACTCACCGTCAAACCCAACGTGGGGACAATGGGCCAAAGGTTTTCTGTTTCGCGGCGTGGCGTGCTGTCACTGTTGAAGGTGTAGCCATAACTCAACACATTCGTGTGATTCAGCACGTTACTCACGTCTAAATACACAAAACTTGCCAACCCGAAAAACGAGAACCGCTTGTCCGCACGAATATCAAGACGCTGGTATGAAGGATACGATGCAGAGTTTTTTGCACCCTGTACCCATGACCACTGCTTGCTTTTTTCGTTAAAAACAGCAGTTGCTGGCGTGTACGTAAAACCGCTTCCGTACGCAAACCGTATGCCGGCACTCCATCCCGCCCCTAAATTGTAATCCGCCACAAGCGAGAATGTATGCCGTTGATCGGTAAAGCGTGGGTAGTAGCCAACAGTATCCGCCACAAGACGCTCTTGAGCATCTAACAGACCGTAGCTTATCCAGCCGTTGAAGCGTCCCGCGTTCAGCGAAACCGTCAGGTCAACGCCCCGTGCAAAGCCCTCTGCGTCGTTTTGGCGCGAATAGGTGATTTGTGTTCCCTCCGCCCGTAGCACGGAAATTAAGTGGTCGTAGCGTTTGTAGTACCCTTCCATCTTCACCGAAAGCGAAGCATCATCGCCTACGGCAAACTGCCGCTCGGCGCTCAGGATGTAGTGTGCAGCGCGTTGTGCTTTTGTGTTAGTGTCAGAGCGTTCGGAAAGTCGCAGCTGTTGGTACAGCGGCGATTGGGAATACAACCCCCACGCGGCACGGAAGGTTGTTCCAAAGGGCGCTTTGTACGAAACACTCACGCGGGGGCTTATGTTGAGGTCTTGATTGATGTCGAAGTAATCAAGCCTACCGCCAATATTGAACGTCAGCGATTCATCGGCTTGCAGCACATTTTCTATAAACGCCGACGTTTTGAATGACCGTGCTTCAATAATTTGTGGCGTATAGTTGCCTGGCAGACTGCTCCACGTCCGCACTATTGTGTCGGGATACGAGGCGAACGTGTTTTGCGAGCGACGCGTGTCCGTTTCGGCAAGATTTTGCGAGTAGCGAATGTTTTGATAGCTCGCGCCTACACGAAGTTCATACCACGAGGAAATCTGCGTTTCAAGCGCTGCACGAGCTTCCAGCGTGATGATATTCAAACGATTTTTGCGCGAGCTTTGGCGGTCGTAGGTATTCAGGTATTGGTGTGGGGTTCCGGCAGCAATATTGGTTTCCACAGCATCCGTGCGGCTTCCGTACTGATACGTACGATTTTCATCATCGAATTGGTTATAGTAGGCAGCCTCGATTTTGAGCAACGTGGAAGACGACAACACATTGGTACTACGAAGGTTCAACATGGTTGAACCGTAGCCATTGGTAATATTTTCTACCTCATTGTCATTATACGTAAATGCTGCTGCTCGCCCGTTTATTGTACCTTGCGATTTATTTTGCGTTGTATAAACAATCGGGTCGAGCCGGAAATCATCGCCAGATTGGACGAATTGAAAACTTAGTTTGTGTTCCGGCGCAAGGTCGTAGTTCACTTGCCCTTGAATGTCGTAAAATGAAGGATGAACACCTTCTTCGATGGCAAGTGCTTTGAGCATGTATTCTACAAAACTGCGCCGTGCGCCAATGATGAACGACCCATGCTCACCAAGCGGTCCTTCCACCAGAGCGTCGAAGTTCGTCAAACTAATACCCACCTGTCCTTGAACCCGCTCACGACTACCTTCGCGGTATTGTAGGTTGAGTACGGAACTCATGCGGTCGCCATATTGAGCACTAAAACCGCCCGTCATAATGTCCATGCTTTTCACAAGGTCAATGTTGAACACACCAATACTTGCTGCCGAAGCGTATTTGATGTGATATGGCTCGAACACTTGTGTTCCGTTTACGAGTACGAGATTTTCATCTTGGTTGCCGCCCCGTACATTGAAGCGAGCAGACAGCTCATTATTCCCGGAAACGCCCGCCATTGTTTGCACCGATCGAAACGCATCTTTGAGCATTCCACTTGATTTTTGCACGGTTTCGCTTGAGAGTGACAATACGCCAACTTGTTCAATATCTACCGTCGAAGCCTTGTTATTGCGCGAATAGACGGAAACCTCTTGCAACAAATAATCAAGCGACTTTAGCCGAATATTCATTCGTATGTCTTTATCTTGCCCCGAAACAGTGATAGACTCTGTTTTATAGCCAATAAAACTCACCGTATAGGTATGCGTACCGGCGGGCAGCGTGAGGGCGTAGTGGCCATTTTTGTCGCTGCTCACGCGCTTGGCAGCTTGCCGAGCGGTGATGCTGGCAAACTGAATTGGCTGCTGGGTTGATTCGTCCACTACCGTACCAGAAACGGTGAATTGCTGTGCTTGTGCAGAAGTGGCGCAAAACAAAGGCGAAAGGACAAACGCTATCATGCAAAAGAATCGGGAGTACATAATCTGAATGAGTTGAGTATGATGAAGATGAATGACGGATTCTCTGAAAAAAAGCACATACTTAAAAAATAGTTACAAAAGGTTGATGTCCGTGTTTTGTGGGGTATCTGATAAATGTAACGAAAAATTTGGCGAACAAGTTGTGACTTTTTTTCGTACAATGTCTCTTACGGTAACAACGCTTCTTGAACCACATCTCCACCAATGCAGAAGCACGAACAAGAATTTTTGGCACTGCTGAAGCCACACCATGACCGTTTGGCGAGGTTTGCACGAGCGATGACCACTTCCCGCGAAGACGCTGAGGATTTGGTCAGCGACACGCTGCTTATTGCTTTCGAGCATTTTGGGGATTTACGAGATTCGCAGGCATTTTTAGGTTGGTTGTTTTCGATTGCAAGTCGTTTGCAAAAGCGTCGCAGATGGAAAGCAAGGCTCTTCCAGCGTTTCACGACGTTCGATGATGACGGTTCGGATACGCTGAATACTTACGAAGAACAACGCACGAATTCGCCCGAAACACTCGTGGATGTGGAATTGCTCTACGAAGCATTAGAAAAACTTCCTCATAAACACCGCGAGGCATTCGTGCTGTTTGAAGTTTCGGGATTTTCGTTGGCAGAAATTCAGGAGGTGCAAGGTGGTTCACTATCGGCAGTAAAGATGAGGCTTGTCCGCGCACGCGAACAATTACGCGAGCTTCTGGGTGAAGAGCGTACAACGACAACAGCACCGAAAAAGGAAGCGACGATTCACACATTACCAGCATCAGAACAAGGGCAAACAAAATTGTCAAATATATGAGCCAGCAAAAACCCACAGTAGAAGATTTCCTCCACGCTGCACGGAATCAACGTCCGGTGGTATCGTACGAGGAATCGGTGCGGAAGCTCAAAGCACGGAGCGCCCTGCGCCGCAAACGATTCGGCTTTGCGTTCCTCTTTCGTGCAGAGGCACATCCGCTTTTTTCGCAGCTAACGCTGCATTTCCTTCCGAAGCCGGCAACAGCCATTGCAAGTGTGGCTACGGTTCTTCTTGCAACCACAATACAGTTTGGTGTTCCGAAAGAGATGAATATGCCGATAGCACAGCAGCTTGCACCCATAACAACTGAAATCCCTACAGCGGCTCCTGCGGTCAATCATCGTCAGGTACAAACATCTGGTGCAAACGCAGAGACGCGTTCGGGTCGCTCGCTTGCAGTCGCATTATTCGAGCATTCCGCTCATTCGCTTTTTTCTTCTTCGCAGCCAATAGTAGCAGCTGATTCGGTGGAGAATATTCAGCAACCAGAGGTATTGCTACCGCTTCGTGCACTTTTGCTCACCGCACCGCAACAACAACCGCAACAACAGGAGGCTTCCCATCATTACGTCGCAGACGTACAAAGTACCAAAAGCATACAGAAGGACGAAGTTGATCAATCACTCGTGAGTACAGAATCGGCATTAACGCGGTTTTCGGTTGAATATCGCGTTGCGGTGCGCTCTGCAACTGCCCTTAGTAGTAATCTTGTAGATAACATGGCATTGTCCGTATTCTACACCCTGTCCGAACATCATGCAGTTGGCGTGGAAGGTGGCAGAGAACCTTTTTTACAATCATCGTCGCTGCCTGTGACGGTTAGCATGACTCAGCAACAGACAAGTTTCGTATCGCAAACCACCAAATCAGATATTCCGACCGTCGGGGCGGCGAGCCAAACACCACAAAGCGCTGTCAAACCTTGGGTTGGTGCCGCATATCAATACACGCACGATGCGGTTTCGCTGCTTGGCGGTGCATTTGAGATAAAACCTTGTGCGCGTGTATTTATGGGCGCAAGCGACGCAGGAGTGTTGGGACGTTTTTTGATGGGCGTTCAATATGCACCCTCTTTGCGGCTCTCCATCTTGTTTGCAGGCGAGGGCAGCGCGAGTACGCACACAGAGCAAGGAGTGACTGTCGTTACACCAAAAATCGGCGTGACGGCGGGCGTGTCGGTGAAGTTTTAATTTTTCTGATGCCGGAGAAGGTAATCACATTTTTTTCTTTATTCATCACTCCATTTTAGCGCATTCTATGAAAACCACAATTCTTGTTCTTTGTGCAGCATCCATCCTGCTCGCAACGTCGTGTACATCATCATCGCAGCCGGATAACGGCTCCAACACGCCACTCAGAGCGCTGTCTGCCGATGAACAGCAGATCGCAAGCGCCAGCAATTCGTTTGGTTTGAACTTGTTCAAACAAGCCGCACGATTTGAAGCGGGCAAAAACATGTTCGTCGCGCCGCTCAGTTACGCAATGGCGCTCGGCATGACGTACAATGGCGCAAACGGAGCCACGCGCGACTCCATGGCAAAGGCGCTCGAATTGCAAGGGATGAATCTACAAGCAGCAAATGCAGCATATCAAACGTTGATAGCATTACTTCTCAGCACAGACAACAATGTGGAATTTCGCATTGCCAATTCCATCTGGTACAATCAACGATTCACCGTCGAACAGCCGTTTTTGAGCCTTGCACGACAATATTTTGATGCGGAAGTTCGGGCAACGAATTTTGCCGACGCAAGCGCCAAAGATGTGGTCAATGCGTGGGTGGAGCAAAAAACGAATGGCAAAATCAAAAACCTGATTCAGTCGCCCTTCGACCCGAACGTAGATTTGATGACACTTATCAATGCAATCTACTTTAACGGCTCGTGGAAATATCGCTTTGAGTCGAGTGATACCAAAAGCGAACTCTTTCAGCCA
The DNA here is from genome assembly GCA_025358765.1 of Candidatus Kapaibacterium sp. Taxonomy (GTDB): domain Bacteria; phylum Bacteroidota; class Ignavibacteria; order Kapaibacteriales; family UBA4661; genus JANYIG01. The sequence continues at coordinate 13,350 of JANYIG010000085.1, read as the reverse complement.
GATTTCGGTTTGAAGCGGGCAGCACTCCCATGCACGATGATGAATATTACCAAACCCGCCGACTTCGGGGTTTCTGGCAATGCGGACTTCCAAGCGTTTGATATTCCATATGGGAACGGTCAATTCAGCATGACGATTTTATTACCGCAAGGCAAAACGCTCGGCGAGGCGATTGCAAACCTCACGCCCGCCGCGTGGAATCAGCTAACAAGCCGATTTGTGACGAGCGCTTCGCTATTGGCATTGCCAAAATTCAAACTCGAAACACGGTACGAAGAATCACCAAAACAGCAACGCGAACTCCATGCGCTCGGCATGGGTATTGCGTTTGACGGTCAAAAAGCTGACTTCACGAACCTGTATCAACGTGCCTCGTTAGGCGGTGAAAATGCGTACATCGGTAAGGTGATTCATCAGACGTTTGTGCAGGTGGACGAGCGCGGCACCGAAGCGGCGGCGGCAACAGCAGGACAGGTAGCAGGTCCAACAAGTATCATCGCCAACCCAAAGACGCTCCGTGTTGACCGCCCATTTGCGTTTTTTATCCGCGAGAAGAATTCCCAAACGATTCTGTTTGCTGGAACGATGTATGTTCCGACGAATTGAGATTCACCTCCGTAGAGACGGGGCAATGCCCTGTCTCTACGGAATTTTTGCCCACGTGTCCTTTTCTATTTGATAAAGACAATGCGGGTTGGATTGGGCTTCGGAACCATCTGGCTCATAGTGTTTTACAAGTATTGCGCCCAACTTTTCTATAGCTTTTCGGGAACGCATATTGTCTGCTCCAATATGAAAGATGACGCGCTCTACAAAACGAAAAGCGTGGTCAAGCATTAAGGATTTTACCGCTTTGTTGTGCGGAGTTCCCCAATAATCTCTTGCCAAGAATGTGAATCCAATTGCTACGGAACTCTGTTCAGCATCCACGTCATAAAATCTGGAGGTGCCAATGGCTTGACCCGAATCAGTCTGGGTAATTAACAATGCCCCACCCGATGCTATTGCATCCGCAAAAAATGCCTCGAATACTTCTCGTTGATACCGATTTTTGCTCGGATGTTGCTCCCACAACAAAGGATCGGAAGCTATCTGATACAACGCTGGAAAATCGTCGGGTTGTAACGGTCGTAGCGCAACGATTTCGTTTGCTATCTGGGGTTGTATATCAATGATTGTTCTGGCTGCGATGCTCATTGGTTCTGTATTCTTTAAATTTCTCTCGGACTCATGATAGTTATTCTGTGTCTGCCAGATTGGGTTTGGCAAGCCAGACTGACTCACCGCTTGTGAGGGATTTTTTGCCGACACTATACAAAACTGTACAAACAGCAATGACCGCCCACCCACACCTTCAATCTTACACCTCGTCAATATTGAACGGTAGCGTACGAATACGTTTGCCTGTGGCAGCGAAAACTGCATTCGTGAGTGCTGGGGCAACTGGCGGCAAACCGGGTTCGCCAACGCCGCCCGGAGCCTCGCCGTTTTGCATGATGTGAATTTCCATTGCCGGGATTTCGTGGATGCGAAGCACACGATACGCATCAAAATTCGCTTGCTCGGCGCGTCCGTTCTTGAATGTGATACCATCCCTGAGCGCCGCCGTCAAACCCATCACGATGTTGCCTTCGGTCTGGGCTTTGACCGTAGCGGGATTCACCGTCATGCCGCAATCAATCACCCCTACAACCTTTTCAATCTTCACTTTGCCGTCCGCACCACGACTGACGGTCACAGCATGAGCGCAGATAGTGGCAAACGATCGGGTAATCGCTATCCCACGCCCTTTGCCGACTGGCAGCTTTTCGTTCCAACCAGATTTTTCGGCAAGCATTTTTAACACCGCTTCAAACCTACGCGCAGTGGCAGCGTGTTCCGCAGGAGCGTTTGCGAGCAACGCCAGACGGAATGTGAGCGGATCTTTGCCCGCAGCGTGGGCGAGTTCGTCAATAAAACTTTCGTGGCCAAACATATTTGTTGAACCATAGACTGAGCGCCACCACACAACGGGAATTTGCGTTTCTGCCATTACATAGCGGAAATGGAAATTCGGGAAACCATATGGACTGTCCTCGGCAGTAACACCTTCGGTCATCCAATCATCTACTTTGCCAGCGGGAAGCGGAGCGAATGCCTGATGTTGAATGGATGCTCCGACGATTTTGTGCTCGAAGGCAACTACGTTCCCTTGCGCATCCAATGCACCTTTCATGGCACTGAGCATTCCCGGACGGAATGGTCCTTGCGTCATATCGTCTTCGCGCGTCCAAACAAGTTTTACGGGCGCATTAACGGATTTCGAGAGATGCACAGCTTCAAGCACAAAATCCATGACAGCCTTTCTACCAAACGCACCACCCAAAAACGTGATGTGAACCGTGACGTTTTCTGCTGGAATCTTGAGGTACTGCGCTACTGAGCGGATAACCCCGTCTGGACCTTGTGCGGGAACCCAAATTTCAGCTTTATCACCCCGAATGTGAGCAATGACGTTAAGCGGCTCCATCGCTGCGTGAGCAAGAAACGGCGTTTCATAGATAGCATCAAGCCTTTTTGCAGCACCTGCCAGCGCTTGAGCCACATTACCGCGATTGAGTTTATCGTCCACCGCACCGTCTGTGGTGGCAAGTTCGCGCATTTGCTTGAAGAGCGCATTGGTGCTTATGTCCTTAGCAGCGCTATCGTCCCATTTGATGTTCAGCGCTTTGCGCCCTTGCAACGCACCCCAATACGTATCAGCAAGCACGGCAACACCTTCGAGATTCATCTGAAAGAGTTTCCGCTCAGATTTCATAACGTGCTTCACGCCTTTGATTTTTTTTGCTGACGCAGCATCAAAACTCGTTACTTTGCCGTGAATAGCGGGCGAGCGTTCTATTGACGCATAGAGCATTCCCGGAACTTTTATATCTATCCCAAATTGCGCCGAGCCATCCACCTTCATCGGTATATCAGGGCGCGGCATTGGTTTTCCAAGAATCTTAAAATCCTTAGGGTCTTTGAGTTTGGGTTCTTTGGGGATGGGCATTGTGGCGGCTTTTTCGATGAGTTCGCCGTAAGCAAGCCTTTTGCCACTTGGTTTGTGAACAACTTTGCCATTTTCGGCGTAACAATCTGCCTCAGAAACATTCAACCCCGAACCGCTCCACGTCTGCGCTGCAGCGGCAATGAGCATTGTACGAACGGCTGCACCCGCCGTGCGATACGGAATCCATGACCCACGAACGCTGCCACTACCACCCGAAAGCTGGCTACCATACTTTTTCAGCCCGTTTGTTGGTTCGATTTTAACGGCATCAAGGCTTATTTCAAGTTCTTCTGCCAAAAGTGCTGGCATGGACTGCCATGTACCCTGTCCCATGTCAGGACGCGGGTTGTAGAGCGTGACCGTGCCAGATTTGTCAATCACGATAAAGGGCGTTATCTCGAAAGCGTTGCCAGAAGCGGCATTGAAGGCTTCAAGCGTCACGTCCTTGGGGCTTGTGGCCTCAGCGTAACTTTTGATGCCGATAGCAAGCGCAGCACCCGAAAGAACGGATGTTTTCAGAAAGTCGCGGCGAGTATTCATAACGTTCGGATGAATTGAATTGGTGTTCTGTTCTTTGGTAGTTTTAGTACCGAACGGATTTGAGCGCAGAGGCTGACGGAAACCGTCAGCCTCTGCGCTCATTTCATCGAAAAGTGTTAGACACTAAACTTTGGTAGGAGCAATTATCAATTGCTTCCTGATTTCATCATCGTTGCAGCTTTGTGAATCGCCGTGCGGATATGTGGATACGTCCCGCAACGGCAGATATTTCCTTGCATTGCAGTATCAATATCGGCATCGGTCGGATTAGGATTGTCCTTCAATAGTGCAACGGCAGACATGATTTGCCCCGACTGGCAATACCCGCACTGCGGCACTTGCTCCTCAATCCATGCCTTTTGCACAGGGTGGGAACGGTCGGTGGATAATCCTTCAATCGTTGTAATTTTCTGCCCCACCGCCGCTGACACGGGAACGGAGCAAGAACGAACAGGCGTTCCGTTCAGATGCACCGTACACGCGCCGCATTGCGCTATGCCGCATCCGTACTTGGTTCCAGTCAGACCAACTTCATCACGAATCACCCACAGAAGCGGTGTTGACGGCTCTGCGTCTATGGTGTAAGATTTTGTGTTGATAGTGAGCGTGTGCTTTGCCATGGCAGTTCCCTTGAAGATGGAAAATATAATTGAATGTTTTTCGATAATTGGCGTAATGGTTAGTAATTGACAACAGCCTCCACGTGCTGCGGAAAATCAATACATTCCTTGACTTTTTTTGCGATGCCCTCTGCATCTAACCCAAGCTCCGCCCACAGTTCTTCCTGTGTGCCGTGTTCCACAAAGATGTCCGGAATACCGTGCAAGAAAACGTCCACCGTGCGGTTAAAGCGCTTTTCGCTCGTGCTAATGTATTCCAACACCGCGCTTCCGAAGCCGCCTTGCACCTGCCCATCTTCAACGGTGATGATTTTCTCGAACCGTGAGCAAATATCATCCAAAAGTTCCGTGTCGAGCGGCTTAACGAATCGAGCATTCACGACTTCTGCAGAGATTCCCTCTTGCCAAAGCAGTTCTGCGGCTTTCAGGGATTTGTGAACCATGTTCCCAATCGCCACGATCGCCACATCACGCCCCGTACGCACAATTTCGCCTTTACCGCGCGGAAGCGCTTGCATCGCACCCGTTGGAATACCGTTGCCGTTGCCGCGCGGATAGCGCAGTGCGACTGGTCCGTCGGTGTAATGATACACGGCAGAATACAGCATGTTGCGGAGTTCTTGTTCGTCCTTCGGAGCCATCAGCGTAATACCCTGTACCGAGCGCAAATAGCAGAGGTCAAGCACACCGTGATGCGTGGGACCGTCCGCTCCCGCAAGCCCTGCGCGGTCAAGCGCAAAAACGACGTGCAGGTGCTGAATTGCACAATCATGCACCAAATGGTCATAGGCGCGTTGCAAGAACGAAGAATAAATAGCACACACTGGAATCATGCCCTCGCACGCCATTCCAGCAGCGAATGTCACGCCATGTCCTTCGGCAATGCCAACGTCTATCACGCGCTCTGGCATTTGCTCCGCGAGGATATTCAATCCCGTTCCATCCGGCATAGCAGCGGTGATGCCCACAACCTTCGGATTGTCGCGACAAATTTCTACCATTGCTTGACCAAACACGTTCTGGTACAGTGGTGGTGGCGCTACGTCTGGCTTTTTCGCTAACGATTTGCCCGTGATTTTATCCACCTTGCCAATGGCGTGAAGAAACTGTTTATCCCGTTCGGCGGGTTCGTAGCCTTTGCCTTTTTGCGTTGTGATATGCACCAGCACTGGTCCGTCGAGTTCCTTCACAAATTCGAGAATTTTGACAAGCTGCTGCACGTTATGCCCATTGATGGGTCCGAAATATTTGAACCCAAGCGCCTCGAAGAGCATTCCGGGTGTGAGTATCGCCTTGATACCACCTTCAATCTTGCCTGCCACCTTGCGAATACGGTCGCCGAAATCGTCCATTTTTTCGGTAATTTCGATAACACTCTCCCGCAATTTTTGTACGGTCGGCGAGGTGAACAGATTAGTAAAATGATTGGAAATTGCCCACACATTGGGCGCAATGGACATGTTGTTATCGTTCAGCACAACAATCATATTGCGTTTCTGGATACCGCAATTATTCATTGCCTCATACGCCAGACCGCCCGTCATTGCTCCATCGCCGATAACCGCCACCACATTAAAATCCTCGTCTTTGAAGTCCCTTGCTGTTGCCATGCCAAGCGCGGCAGAAATACTCGTAGAAGCGTGACCTGCGCCAAAAGCATCATATTCGCTTTCGGTGCGCTTCAAAAAGCCCGACAAACCGTTCTTCTGGCGAATTGTTTTCAGAAGTTCTTTCCGTCCAGTCAAAATTTTGTGTGGATAGCCTTGATGCCCTGTGTCAAGGACGATTTTATCCTTCGGCGTATCGAAAACGTAATGGAGCGCAACGGTCAATTCAACCGTGCCAAGCCCCGCACCAAAATGACCGCCCACCTGCGTGATAGTGTCCACCATAAACTCACGCACTTCGGAACACACATCCGTCAAAACAGGCTGCGGCAGACGACGCAAATCAGCAGGCGTGTTGATGGTTGGAAGATATTTGTACGGGTATGATATTAAATTTTCCATGCGTGGGGCAAATGAACAAATAAAAAGAAGGCAACACCCTCAAATGGGCATGGTTGCTATGGTTGAGCTATGGTCAGAATAGTTAAGCTACGGCTACAATAAACGTTTGTCGCTGTGTTTTGTTGTGCGTTCATTCTATGTCGTCAGGATTGATACCAAGCCCACGGAGTTTGGCGGCAAGCGCTTCGGCACGCCTTCGTTCTCTATCAAGCTCTTGGCGTGTTTGGCGTGTTTCTGCTTGTGCTTCTGCAGTTTTTGCCTGCGCTTCTGCGGCTTTCGCCTGCGCTTCTGCGGCTTTCGCTTTCGCCTGTTCAGCTCGTGCTTCTGCTTCTGCGGCACGTTCTTCGCCTGTGGGTAATAATGTTCCATCGGGCATTGCCCACCGCAACCACGTGGCTTCATAGCTCGCCCATGAGCCATACCAAACAACTAATGTTAGCTTGAGCTGTTTACTAGGCAAACGCTCGTGTTCTGGCTTAATTTTGGCATATTCGCCGTTGCGGAGGATATAACCGACAAGATCAGTGCTGTTCGGCGCATAGAGAAAATATTCTGGAACGCGCATCAAATCTTGATAAATGAGTTTTTTCTCTGTTTTATCTGTGTTCGCCGTGCTTTCGGAGAGAAGTTCAATAATAACATTCGGCGCTTTGCCTTCCTTCCACGTCAACCAGCTTTTTCGCAAACGATGACTTTTCGCGCCGAGGGCAACAAAAAAATCCGGCGCACGAAACGCCCCCGTTGCGCCATTGTCAATGACTTCATCCGCCTGTTCAAGGCTGTAATATACCGCCATATCGCCGCCGATAAAGACATCAGGGCGATCGCTGCAATAGAGTTGAAGGGCATCACGCAGCAATTCTATTTGTAATCCATGTTGTTGTGAATCCATCGGCGCTCCGTCGCTGTAGGGCAGTTCATCCTCATCCGGCGGCATTTCCATAGCTTCGCCGTCAATCATCCGATATTTGGGCTGTCGTTTGTACGATAACCGTACTTGAATGTCGGACATAAACAATACCTCCGTGAGTTTGATGCGTGGTCAGTTCGTGCTTCGTCGCGTGCCTGCTTCTTCCATCGCGGGAATGACATAAAAAGTATTCGGACTACACTCTATTGATTTAGAATTCCGTCGGCTTTTCAAGCGTAAGTATTGACTCCGTTAGCTCTTCTACCCTTTTTGACAACATGGCTTGAGCATCATACAAACCTCGATTATAGAAATATGATCCAATTTCCTTTGCAAAGAAATCCAGCAGAAACTCCGCATCAAATCTACCAATCTCCTGATTCAACTCTTTTTGGAAATAGGTGTGAATCTTTTGCGTGATTATTTCTTTCTCTTCTTTTGAAAACTTAATGTCTGCCATAAACAATAGTTCTGTGGGTTTAGTGCCTGGTCGTTCGTGCCTGATTCTTCTATTCCCAATTCTTCGTTCTCAATTTTCAAATTATATACTCGCCAGCGCTTGCTCCACATCTGCCAGCAAATCCTCCACATCCTCAATACCGACGGACAGACGAATCAAACCTTCGGTGATGCCAAGTTTGGCGCGGGTTTCCGGTGGAACGCTGCCGTGCGTCATGCCCACAGGATAGCACACAAGCGATTCCACACCGCCCAAGGATTCCGCCAAGGTGAACACCTTAATTGCACGGCTGAAGGCTACTGCTGCGGCTTTGCTGCCGAGTTCGAGCGAAATCATCGCCCCAAAACCGCGCATTTGCCGCTTTGCGAGTTCATATTGCGGATGCGTTTCCAAGCCCGGATAATATACTTTTTGAATCTTTGGATGCGCGGCGCAAAACTTCGCAATTTCAAGTGCGTTTGCCTCGTGTTGCTTCATCCGAACAGCAAGCGTTTTGATGGAGCGCAGGCACAACCAGCAATCGAACGGTCCCGGAATAGCACCAGCGGCGTTTTGAAGGAACGTTAATTGTTCGGCAACTGCCGCGTGGTTCGTGGCAACGATGCCATGCACAAGGTCGGAATGCCCGCCAAGATATTTGGTTGCGGAGTGAATCACGATGTCTGCGCCGAGCGTGAGCGGCTGCTGAAAATACGGACTCATAAACGTGTTGTCCACCACCATCAGCGCGGAACCTTTATGCGCCGCCACTGCCGCCAAATCTGTGAGCATCATCATCGGATTCGTGGGTGATTCGGTGTAAATCATCTTCGTGTTTGGCTTTATTGCTTGTTTGACGTTGTCGGGATTTGTCATGTCCACGTAGGTAAATTCCATCCCGAAGCGGCGTAAAATCTTGTCGAACAGGCGAAATGTGCCACCGTACATGTCTTCGGCAGCGATGACGTGATCGCCCGCTGAAAGCAGTTTCATTACTGTGTCAATCGCCGCTAAACCACTTCCAAAGGCGAATGCGTGGGTTCCCTTTTCCAATGCTGCTAGGTTTTGTTCCCATTTTGCGCGGGTAAGATTGTGCGTCCGAGCGTACTCGTAGCCTTTATGAACACCGATTTCCTCTTGTGCGTAGGTCGAAGTTTGGTACAGTGGCACGGTGACGGCTCCTGTTACAGGATCGGGTTCTTGTCCAACGTGGATGGCGGTTGTTGCAAAGCCTTTGTAAGTCATGGGGATAGAGAATAGCTAATAGAGAATAGATAATTAGTTACTGGTTAGGTTATCAAAGAGAATAATTGAGCGCAGAGCAGCAGAAGGCGCGGAGAAAAGAATATTGTCGTATTTTCTCACAGTCTTACTCTGCGGTTAAACCTTCTTGCAAGCTGACCAGTTACGATAATTTTTGGATGTGAGTTGGCAATTTACGACTTCACGCGGGGCTGACCAATAAAAAAAGCCTTGCAAAACACGTGTCTTGCAAGGCTTGGTAAATCTTGATTGAGGACAATAGCGAATTAGTACGACCCGCCTGCCGCTTGCCCCGTCGCCTGCATTCCGCCCGTCACAATTGCTTGCACGAGCGCCACGCCGGAGCTTGTCCCTAAGCGCTCTGCACCCGCAGCAATGAGTTCTTGAGCAAATGCCAAATCGCGGATGCCGCCGGATGCTTTTATTTTTACGCCTTTGCCGATATTCGCCTTCATCAGCTGTACGTCTGCCACCGTCGCGCCGCTTGTCGAGAAGCCCGTCGAGGTTTTGATGAATTCTGCTCCTGCTTTAGTAACGAGCTTGCATATGGCGATTTTCTCGTCGTCGGTGAGCAATGCCGTTTCAATAATTACTTTTGTGATGGCTCCACGCTTGATAGCAGCATTAACCACGGCGGCAATGTCACGTTCGACGATAAGGTGGTCGCCCGCCTTGAGCGCACCGATGTTGATGACCATATCTACTTCCATTGCACCTTGTTTAACGGCAAGTTCCGCCTCGAACACTTTTGTTTCCGTCGCGTTGGCACCAAGCGGGAAACCAATGACGGTGCAGACGTTGACGCGCGAGCCTCTGAGCCGATCGGCAGCAGCATAAATATTGCAAGGATGCACACAAACGCTGGCAAACGTATATTCACGTGCTTCGTCGCAAAGCGTGGCAATCTGTGCTGGTACGGCTTCGGGCTTTAACAGCGTGTGGTCAATCATTGCAGCAAGGAGTTGTTGTTCAGCAGTCATCATAATGATAGTGGAAAAGGATAAAAAGAGAAATGGAGGTTGAGATTAAATTTCGGAAAATATACGAAAAATCCGTAAGAAAACTTCGTCGGAAACCGTCGGAAATTATGTGCCGATTACACAAGGTTTGGTATAAAAATTGCATAACGGTGGGTAAGAGAAGTATCATTTTTTTATGCATAATTGCTATGAACCGAACATTTACCATTGCTGCGACCATTGCTGCGACCACTACTGTCGCTGCTCAAAACCTGCCCTCTACGTCTGCGGGCGCTCTGTTGAGCCTGTTCCAAAACAAGCCATCGTACACAATGAGTACCGACATTTTGAGACAGACACCCAAAAAACTCCATTCAATCAGGTTTGCCTGTACGATGTTGTGCTTCGTAGCGTTGACAATGTTTCTGCGTCCAAGCGCTGCCCAAGCGCAATTCAATATCATTGGCAATGTGATTGGAACAACGTCGAATGTGCAATTGCAACTGACTGGCGCGGCGACGGATATGACCACCGCCATCGGATTATACGCCTTTCTCAATAAACCAGTCGGTACTTATACAATAACGCCGTCCTTAGCCAGCTATGGCTTCGTACCGGGCAGTCGGACAATAACGGTGACAAATGCTGACATTACGGGCGTGGATTTTAGCGCCGTGCTGTTGGTTTCTACGACCACGACTATCACGTCGTTTACGCCAACATTTACAACCACTGGCGGGCTTGTGACCATCAACGGGCAAGGTTTCACTGGGGCATCTAATGTCAGTTTTGGCGGCATTCCGGCAACGGCATTCACAGTCAGTTCCGATGCCCAAATCGTTGCTACCGTTGGAACGGGCGCTACAGGCAGCGTTCAAGTCGTTTCACCTATCGGCACAGCTTCATTGGCGGGGTTCTCCTTTAGCTCGACTGGAAGTATGAGTGGACCAAACACACCACCCACTATCACAGCAATAGGAGCGCAATCCATCCTTGTTGGTGGAACCTCCGTGACCATTTCCGTTGTGGTGGGCGATGCCGAAACAAGCGCTTCGGTGCTGGTACTCAATGGCGTGTCAAGCAACCTTTCTTTATTAGCTAATGCAAATATTGTTTTTGGTGGAAGCGGCGCAACAAGGACGATTCAGCTTATTCCTACTCCTGGGCAGCAAGGAACAGCTGCTGTGACCATTGGCGTGTTCGATGGCGCGTTGATTACAACCACAACCTTTACGTTTAGCGTTCTTGCGCCAACCGTGCCGACGATTACGAGCTTCTCGCCGCAAAGCGCAGCACAAAACAGCATAGTGGTTATTACGGGCATAGGTTTTACGGGCGCAACGGCGGTGAGTTTTGGCGGCATTCCGGCTGCTAATTTTACTATTTCGGGCAACACGCAAATTACGGCGGTAATCGGTACGGGTGCGACGGGTTCGGTGGTAGTTACTACGCCCGGCGGCACGGTGAACGCACCCGGTTTCACGTACCTTGCTCCAGCACCGATGATTTCTGGCTTCTCGCCAACAGCTGCAGCAGGTGGTACGACGGTGCGGATTTTTGGCGATAATTTTATGAGCGCTACGGGTGTTAGCTTTGGCGGTATTGCAGCAACATCCATCATCATTCGGTCGAACACAGAGATTGCCGCTGTCGTCAGCACGGGCGCTACGGGTGCTGTCCAAGTCATTAGTGCGGCGGGCGTTGGCACATTTCCGGGCTTTTCGTTTATTCCACCACCCAAAGTTTCTGGTTTTGACCCAGTGTCTGCCAAAGCGGGTAGCGAGGTGTTCGTCTTCGGGTTTGGCTTCACCGATGCTGTCGGTGTGAGTTTTGGCGGCTCGGGCGCACAAACGTTCACTGTGTTAAGCGACACACAAATTCGCGCAATCGTTGGTGCAGGTGCATCCGGCGCGGTGCGGGTTGTCACATCAGGCGGAAGCGCCTCGAAGGATGGATTCACATTTATTCGCGCTCTTCAAGTGTTCAGCTTTGCACCCACATCCGCGGGAATGGGTGATACCGTGCGTGTGAACGGCGCTGGTTTTACGGGTGCAACGGCGGTGAGTTTTGGTGGTATTCCCGGGCGAATAGTGTCTGTGACTGATACGCTGATTGTGGCGATTGTTGCCGGCGGTTCGTCGGGCAGCGTTGGCGTAACCACGCCGCTTCTTGGAACAGCAGCATTACCCGGTTTTACGTTCACCGCACCGGCTGTACCGCTTTCTATCTCAACGATTCCGAACGTCAATGCCATTGTGAACGCCGCTATTCCGCCAATTCCATTTACGATAAGCGGCGGTGCGCCGAATGTGGTGCCAACTATTCAAACGCAATCAAGTTTTCAAGGGCTTTTGCCGAACGCAAATATTACGATTGGTGGCGCTGGCGCAAACCGTACGCTGACGCTTGTTCCTAACGCAAACCAGCTTGGAACTGTGATTGTGAGCGTTATTGTTTCAAGCGGGGTGAGCAGCGTTTCTACGTCGTTCGCCCTGACAATTTCACTGCCACCACAACCGTTTGTGACGAGTTTTCAGCCGACGGCGGCGGGTGCGGGCGACCGCGTGGTGATTACGGGATCAGGCTTTATAGGTGCAACGATTGTGACGTTTGGCGATGTGCCTGCCACGCAAGTAACTATTGATTCCGACCGCCAAATCACCGCAACGCTTGGTGCGGGTGCAACCGGCAAAGTAAGCGTGACCACACCCGGTGGAAGCAGCAGTCTGGCTGGATTTACGTATCTTGTGCCACCGATTATCAATGATTTTACGCCAAAAATTATCGTCACAAGCGGTATAGTAACGATTGTCGGGCGTGGTTTCACGGGAGTGACCGAAGTGAGGTTTGGCGGGGTTCCCGCAGTTTTCACCTTCGTGTCCGACGAACGCATCACCGCAACAGTTAGTGCGGGCGCTTCGGGAGCGGTGGTCGTCAAAACACCGCGCGGGGACACCTCGCGCGATGGGTTTACGTTTATTCCGGCGGGCAGAAACTTACCGCCGACCATTTCGGTGATTCCGAACCAAATTGTTGACATGAATACCAGCACGGGGCGGATTCCCTTTATTGTCAGCGACCTTAACCAGCCGGCAGAAAACCTGACGGTATTCAAATCGTCGCTGAATACGACCCTTATTCCAGAGCAAAATATTGTTGTGGAGGGTACGGGCGGTGTTCGCACCGTCACCGTCGTACCAGCACCAAACCAATTAGGCAAAACAACGGTAACATTGACGGTCTATAACGGCGTATTACAAAGTTCGGTGTCATTCGATGTGTTAGTGCGAATGCCGATGAGTGTTGATGCCAATGCCGAAGCAAAAGCAGTGCTACAATCCCGCGTCTATCCCAATCCCGCATCAGAGCTTGTCACCGTAGAAGCAAGCATCGAAGCGCCCACGAAGGTTTCTGTAAAACTCTCGTCCGTGCTTGGTGTGACGCTTTTTTCCGCCACCGACGATGCACAGGGCGGTATTTATCGTAAAACTGTGGATGTAAGTGGCTTGGCAAGCGGGGTGTATTTTGTGGAGATAAGCGACGGCAAACGCCGTGTGGTAGAAAAACTTGTGAAGCCTT
>JANYIG010000083.1 GCA_025358765.1 Candidatus Kapaibacterium sp. | reverse complement strand
CGAATCTTTATGCCGGATTGATTGCTTACACCTATCTGCCGAAAAAGCCATCGGTCAATTACGACACGATTTTTCCTGATGAACTCCAAATGCTTCCTATTATCGCACTTTGAGGGGTTTCTTATGTCGAACTCACGTTATAATAGATTTACCTTCGGCTGAAGACCCATAGACTTGGGCAAGCGAATCAAATTCAGCCGCATTTTGGTCGCTGCGTTTTAGATATGTTTCTTTGCGATAAAATAAAAAATTCTTTTCCCCGCGCCGCATCTGTACAACGAGCATCCGTAACCCAACATGATCTTTTGCTTCGTGCATTGCTCTTGAACTGAGATACATGCACCCGATAGCGATTGCCCCAATCATGAGTACAAACGCAGCTAATGCCAGTATCTTGCGCAACACCGTGCGTAGAAGAACCGTGCGTATAAAAGTCAGCCATTTCATAACTCCTCCACCCTATTAGTTACGATGCCGAATGAAGATTTTTTTCTGTCAATTATGACGGTCTCAAATCCGCCGTCCCTCACCATCGAAGGCGTAGAGGAAACGCGGATGAATAAAGAGCTTTACCGTACTTCCCTCGCGAATGTCCGGCGGTACGGATGCTGCGCGGATAATTTTCTCTAGCGCGGTACGGCTTGTGCGGACGTGTAACAAAACTTCATGCCCAAGATATTCGCGTCGTTGTACGGTGGCGTGAAACGTGAGCGGTTCCACTGCTTGTGCAGCGCCGTCGAATGGCTTCAAGCTAACGTGTTCAGGGCGAACACCCAATAACCCGCTTCCATTGGCGCTTGGCGGAACGCCTGCAAATATTTGTGGTGGCAATGTAAGCACTACGCCGTTTCCATCGTCGTCGCGTTCACGGAAACGGATGAGCTTTTGTAAGCCGTCACCATCCACAAATATATTGCCATCAATAAAATTCATCGAAGGGCTACCCAGAAAGCCAGCCACAAACTGGTTTACTGGGTTGTTATAGACTTCAGCAGGTGTGCCAACTTGCTGGATAATACCATCGCGCATTACCACAATGCGGTCGCCCATTGTCATAGCTTCCGTTTGGTCGTGTGTCACGTAAACTGCTGTAGAGCCGACTAATGCTTGTAGGCGCGAGATTTCCGATCGCATCTGCGTTCGTAGCTGTGCGTCGAGATTTGAGAGTGGCTCGTCAAATAAGAACACACGTGGCTTGCGAATCACTGCCCTTCCAAGTGCCACACGTTGACGCTGCCCGCCAGAAAGCTGCTTCGGTTTGCGGTCGAGCAATTCTGAAAGTCCCGTCATTGCCGCAACTTCCTCCACGCGCTTACGTACAATTGCTTTATCTTCCCGCCGGAGCCGCAGGGGAAAAGCAAGGTTTTCAAAGACCGTTAAATGCGGATAAAGTGCATAATTTTGGAAGACCATGCCTACGTCGCGGTCTTTGGGTTCCGTCTCGTTCATCCGCTCTCCATCGAACGCGAGTTCGCCCGACGAAATCTCTTCCAACCCAGCAATCATGCGAAGCGTGGTGGATTTTCCGCAGCCGGACGGTCCCAGAAGCACTACAAATTCACCGCTTTGAATATCAAGCGAGATATTGTTTACTGCCTCGAAGCCGTTATCGTACGATTTGGAGATGGTTGTAAGCGTAATGCGCGTCATGCACGGGAAACAAAACAAAAATCATGAAGTTGTGATTATAGCTTTTAGCTAATATACTACGCTTTCGTCAAAAATTTGTTATTTGTCCTTTATCATTCATCATTTCTTTACAGTATTTTTTCCCAATATGCTTAATATTCAATCAGTCACAAAACGCTTCGCATCAGGTGTTGTGGGTGTGGATGCGCTTTCACTCACAGTAGATAAAGGCGTTATTGGTTTGCTCGGACCGAACGGAGCCGGCAAAACTACGCTCATCCAGATGATTGCAACCGTCACAAAACCCACAAGCGGCTCTATTACGTTCAACGACGTGGATGTACTCAAAACACCAGATTATATGCGGTCACGGCTCGGATTTTTGCCGCAAGATTTTGGTGTCTATGACAACCTCACAGCGCTTGAATTTCTGACGTATTTTGCGGCACTCAAGGGTGTTCACGACAAACGACGTATTATGGAATTGCTCGAATTGGTGAATTTGCATAGCGTTGCACACCGCATTGCCTCTACGTTTTCGGGCGGAATGCGCCAACGGCTCGGCATCGCACAGGCACTCGTCAATGACCCCGATGTGTTAATCGTGGATGAACCAACAGCGGGACTTGATCCCGAAGAGCGCATCCGGCTTCGCAACGTGCTTTCGGACATCGGCGGCGGAAAAATTGTGATTCTCTCCACGCATATCGTATCGGATATTGAAGCAATCGCAACGCATATTGCAGTGATGGCGCATAGCCGACTGCTTGCATACGCTACCCCTGAAGAACTCTTGAGTTCGGCTTCGGGAGCGGTATGGGAAGCCGTGGTTTCGTCGGAAGATTTCGAGCGTCTTCGCACCACACTCAAAGTCTCGAACGCTGTGCGGAAGCCGGACGGAGTGCATATCCGTGTTCTCAGCCCCGAACGTCCTATGAACAATGCCTCGCAAGCGGAACCGAATTTAGAAGATGCGTTTTTGTTCACGCTGAATTATCGGAGCGCCGCATGAATCCTATTAATACTACGAACACAACATTTCTTCGTATTCAAGCTATCGTCAAAGCGGATTTTTTACTACGCTTCCGCCGCACGTCAACGCTGTTGCTTTTTGTCGTGATGTGCGGTTTGGCGTATCTTGTGCTTCCCGACCCGACAAGCGGCAGAACATTTATGAAAACTGGTTCGCAGCGCGTGTTTTACAGTTCGGATGCTGTTGCGGTCGGGACAGTAGCGCAATTCTCTGGAATTTTTATTGCGTTATTTGGGTTTTACATGCTTGGAAGCACGATTCGGCGTGATGTAGATACGCGCACGGGTTTTGTGCTGGCAGCAACGTCAATGCGGTCATGGGAATATATTGCGGGTAAGTTTGTGGGGAATATCGTGTTCCTGCTGGCGCTCACAGTAGGCTACGTCGCGGCGATGATGATAATGTATTTGATGCGTGGCGAAGAAGCCTTGAAGCCGTTTGTATTCCTCAAAATCTATTTTTTGTGCAGTTTTCCGTCAATTATTTTTGTATCGGTAATGGCGATTGTGTTTGAAACAATTCCCTTCCTCGCTGGCAAAATCGGTAACGTGGTGTACTTTTTCGTTTGGGCGGCAATTATGACTGTTCCGGCGGCTATGGGCGACACAGACCGCGTAAGAGACGACGAAAAAGAACAAAAACCCATACAAGTCCTCAAAAATGAGGTTTCGTGGGTGTCGTATTTAGATGCAACAGGATTGGCGTACTGTATTGGTCAGGTCAAAGAGCAGACGGGGAGCAACAATTTTTCGATGGGTAACAGCCCGTTCGATGCGAGCAAGCCTCCTGTTTATATGGGAAGCATCGGTGTTCCAGCCAAGTGGGTGCTACCGCGTTTTGTTTCCACCGTATTTGCAATGCCTCTTTTATTGATAGCATTGGCGGCGTTTCATCGTTTCGACCCTGTGCGCCTGAAAGCCTCTGCCCGCCAAGACAGGCGGAATATTATTGCAGCACTCAATATTTGGCTAAAACCTATCTCCAAAGCCGTGCAAAGCCTCTGGGCTGTCGTGGGCGTTATTCCAGTACGGTGGACGTTTGCGCGATCGGTTGCGGCAGAAGCGCTGATGACACTTTCGCTTTATCCGGTGAGCATCATTGTGTGGATAGCTATAACAGGTGCTTCGCTCTTGACTCCATCCGATTCTTTTCATGGCGCGGTATTGCCTATTATTTTCTGCGTATTGACCGTGCTTCTGGCGGATATTGCCATCCGTGAACGGAGTAAAGGTATGACGGCATTACTATTTACGACCCCATTGCTCAGAATACACTTTGTGTGGTGGAAGTTCGCTTCCGCACTCGTTCTTACGTTCGTGTTCCTCGCCATACCTCTTTGTAGGCTACTGTTGCTGAATGTCTCGGAAGGGGCTTCGTTGGCTATTGGCGGTATATTCCTGACAGCGTGTGCCGTTGGGATGGGGGTGATGACCGGAACCACAAAAACGTTTATTGGTTTGACGATGATGTTTTTTTATGTTGTTATGGATTCGCACGGGCAACCGCCGGAATTTGATTTTGCGGGCTGGTACGGCACGGCAACCACAAGCGTTCGGGGAATGTACCTGTTGCTCACATCCGGAGTGCTTTTGGTGGCGCAGGTCGTGTACGCATGGCGGCTTCGACAGCGTTTTTGAGCAGAAAAGAAAACCTTTGAATCTCTGCCTTCTGCGTCCTATTTTTGCAGCGCTACTTCTCACGCTTAAAAGTAGCATTGTAGATTCCCCGCACGCAATCAAACTATCAGCAACCTATCAACTATAGAGCTAATGGGATTTTCCTACGACACCCTCTTCACCCGCTCTTCGGGTGTTTTGATGCACATTTCCTCGTTGCCCGGACGGTACGGCATTGGCGACCTCGGCAAAGAAGCCTATCAGTTCGTGGATTTTCTCCACGCCGCTGAGCAACGTCTTTGGCAGGTGCTTCCGCTCACGCCCACAGGTTACGGTAATAGCCCGTATTATTCGTATTCAGCAATGGCATGCAATCACCTATTACTCAGTATTGATGCACTCGTGCAACGCGGTTATCTCTCTGAGGCTGATGTGAAGACGGTTCCGAAGTTTCCCGACAATGCAGTAGATTTTGAGCCTGTGGTAGCGCACAAAATCGTGCTGTTGCAACAAGCGTTTCACAGCTTTGTTGCAAACTCTAAATCAGAAGACCGTAGTGAATACAGGGCGTTTTGTGCTGCCAACAAAGGCTGGTTGGACGATTATGCGCTATTTACAGCGCTAAAACTCACGAAATACGCCGGACAGCCTTGGAACACGTGGGATAAGGATTTACGGCTTGGCACAAAAACCGCTCTGGACAAGGCTCGCAAGGAGTACGACGAAGCAATACGTTTCCACAAGTTTTTACAATACGAATTCAGTGTGCAATGGCAATCGCTCCGTGCTTACGCCAATAGTAAAGGCGTGGCAATGGTTGGTGATATTCCTATCTTCGTAGCATACGATTCGGCGGATGTATGGTCAAACCAAACTTCATTCCGCTTGGATAAGGAAGGAATGCCAACGGTTGTAGCCGGTGTGCCGCCCGATTATTTTTCTGCAACAGGGCAGCTTTGGGGAAACCCGCATTACAACTGGGACGTAATGGAAAAAGACGGCTACGCGTGGTGGGGCAACCGTTTTGCGAAATGCTTCGAGTTATTTGACATCGTACGTGTTGACCATTTTCGGGGCTTCGAGGCGTTTTGGGAGGTTCCGGCAGACGAAAAAACTGCCATCAACGGTACGTGGGTGAAAGCACCCGGCGTAAAGCTCTTTACGGCGATGAAACAGCGTTTCGAGAAGGAATTAGGCGAATTGCCTGTTATTGCGGAAGATTTGGGGCTGATTACAGAAGAAGTAACTGCTCTCCGCAAGGCGTTCAATATGCCAGGCATGAAGATTTTGCAATTCGGCTACGAATCGGGCGACCCAGCGGATGCCTTTTTGCCTCATAACTACGAACGTGATAGCGTGACATACACCGGAACCCACGATAACGACACAACGCTCGGCTGGTTTCGGGCAGCGTCGGAGAAGGCTCGCCAGAACGTGTTGGAATACCTTCGCCCTCAGAGCGAAGAAGAACTTGTTTGGGAGATGATTCGCGCTGGTATGTTCTCGACAGCATTGTTTTCAATTTTCCCTATGCAGGATGTTCTCACGCTTGACGGCACGGCGCGGATGAATTTTCCGGGTAAAGCCGATGGAAATTGGGCATATCGCTTGCAGCCCGGACAGGTGCAGGAGTACCATATTACGCGGCTTGCAAAGTTAGTACGGATGGCAAACCGTCTGGCTCCTTCTAATTAAGAATTATGAATTAAGAATTATGAGTACTTCCGTGACATTACCGTCATTGATTTCCAAAATTCTCAATTCTCAATTTCTCATTCTCTTTCTGGGGATTGTGCTATGGAAAAAAACAGAGAAACTGTGCTTATCATTGATGATAATAAGCATATTCGTATGCAAATCAATCTTGTGTTGAAGCTCGAAGGTTTCGATACCCTCGAAGCGGATAATGGCACAACGGGCATGGAAATGGCGAAAGAACGTCTGCCGGACATGATCGTTTGCGACATCGTGATGCCGGAATTAGACGGTTATACGGTACTCGAACAGCTTCGTAGTTATATGCCAACCTCAGATATTCCATTTCTATTCTTGTCTGCTAAAGCCGATCGTTCGGATGTACGCGAAGGCATGAACCTTGGTGCAGATGACTACCTCGTGAAACCTTTTAGCGCTCAGGAACTTGTGCAGGCAATTTCCGCCCGCATCAACCGCTACAACACCACAAAGCGTGAAATCGCACGGAAGATGGAGACATTACAAGAAATTTCCGCCAGCAAAGATAAATTTTTGTCGCTCATTTCGCACGACCTGAAAAGCTCGTTTGCAGGCGTGATGGGCTTGTCCGAAATGTTAGCGTCGAAGTTAGATGATTTATCGCTTGATCGTTTGCAGGAGATTTCATCGTTGATGAAAGAAGCCGTACACTCCACGTACAACCTGCTTGAATCCTTCGTGGAATGGTCGCGCTTGCAGGCAAACGGCATGAAAGCAACGATTGAATCGGTGAACATCGGCGAAACCACCCTCAATGTGCTGATGCAGCATTCAGGCACGGCGGCGCACAAAAGCATCACGCTCGCGTGTCAGATACCACCGGATACGCATGTTTTTGCCGATACGAATATGATTCAAGTTGTTCTGCGGAACCTTGTCTCGAATGCGCTCAAATTCACAAAGCCGGGCGGAACCATAGATATTGTCGCACAGGAAACAGACAGCGGCATCGAACTTTCTGTGCACGACGACGGTGTGGGTATTAGCACAGAAGATATGGTGAAAATCTTGCAAACTGATGATGTGGGCAGCGTACAGCATACTACGGCTGGTACGCTCGGCGAAAAAGGAACGGGATTAGGGCTGCTTTTTTGCCGCGAATTGCTCGACAAACAAGCGAGTAAACTCGTCATCAAGAGTGCGATTAATCAAGGCTCCACGTTTTCCTTCACACTTCCCAAAGTGTAATGCAATCTGAGATTTTACCTTAAACATTCATGCACATTATTCCTGCGATTGACATTATTGATGGCAAATGTGTTCGCCTTGTTCAAGGGCAGTACAACGCCAAAACTATTTATGATGCAAAGCCGCTCGATGTAGCGATGCGCTTCCAAGATGCTGGTTTTACGCGGCTTCACGTGGTGGATTTAGATGGCGCACAACAGAAGCGCGTGGTGAATCATCGCACACTCGAAGAAATAGCCCGCAAAGCAGAATCGTTGCACATTGACTTTGGTGGTGGGATCCAATCCGATAACGACGTTCGTATCGCTTTTGAAAGTGGCGCACGGCAGATTACCGCTGGCAGCATAGCCGTCAAAAACAAACCGCTTTTCCTGCAATGGCTTCAAACCTACGGCTCAGAGAAAATTATCCTTGCTGCTGATGCCCGCGACGAGAAAATTGCCGTGAGTGGATGGGAGGAAACGACAGAAATTTCGTTGTTAGAATTTATTGCTGAATACGAATCGCAAGGCGTAAAATACGTGATGTGCACGGATATTAGCAAAGACGGTATGATGGAGGGCGCGGCAATAGAGCTGTATGAGAGAATTTTGGCGCAAAGCCCAGATGTGAAGCTGATTGCAAGCGGTGGTGTGTCGTCCATAAAAGACGTAGAGGGGCTTATCGAGAAAAATCTTTTTGGAGCGATTATCGGCAAAGCGCTGTATGAAGGCACATTGAACCTCCAAGAACTGAAAGCACTGAACCAATAATAACGAATAAATGCTCACAAAGCGCATCATTCCTTGCTTAGACGTGAAAGACGGCATGACCGTTAAAGGCGTGAATTTTGAGAACTTGCGGCTTGCGGGTGACGCGATTGATCTCGGCGCGTATTATGCTCAGGAAGGCGCGGATGAACTGGTGTTTCTGGACATCACCGCCACGCTCGAAGGGCGCTCCACGTTTGTTGATATGGTTCGCAACGTGGCTCGTGGTATCAATATCCCGTTTACCGTTGGCGGAGGCATTCGCAGTGTGCAGGACGTTTCGGCGCTCCTGAATGCCGGCGCTGACAAGATTTCTATTAATTCTTCCGCCGTAAAAAATCCCGATCTTATCACGGAATTAGCGAGTGAGTTTGGCTCGCAGTGTGTGGTCGTGGCGATTGATGTCCGCTCTACCAAGCACCAAATGCCGAGCAACTGGCATGTTGTCATTAATGCTGGAAAACTATCAACAGAATGGGAAGCCCTCGCGTGGGCAAAAGAAGCGGAATCACGCGGTGCGGGGGAAATTTTGCTCACCTCAATGGATAACGACGGCACAAAAGCTGGCTTTGCGCTCGACATCACGAGTTTGATTTCCCGTGCGGTCTCCATTCCCGTCATCGCCTCCGGCGGCGCGGGAACAATGCAGCATTTTGCCGACGTGTTGGCAACTGGTACACACAGTGGCAATGCTGATGCGGCATTAGCGGCAAGCCTTTTTCACTTCCGCGAACTCACTATCGCCGATTTGAAGCGTTTTCTTCGTGAACAAGGACTTCCAATACGTCTTTGATGCTTGCCGCTTACTCAGGGATAAAACTTATTCGCGGTGGGCAATCCACGTTGTTGCTTGTGCCGTTGGCATGATTTGGATGTCGTGCAACGTCACGTGCGGCGGACGTGTGGCGCAAAACAGCACAACGTCTGCAATGTCACGTGCTGAAAGTGCTGTCAATCCTTGATAAACAGCTTTTGCGCGTTCTTTATCGCCACGAAACCGTATTTCGGAGAACTCCGTTTCCACCATGCCCGGATCAATGTTGCATACACGAATATTTTTACCATTCGTGTCGCGGAAAATAGCCTTTGAAAGCGCCCGCACGGCGTGTTTGGTTGCGGCATAGATATTTCCTTTTTGATAGACCTCGCGTCCGGCAGCCGACCCCATATTGATAATCATTCCTTGCTTGCGCTCGACCATATGCGGTAACAACGCCCGTGTGACGTACAGTAATCCCTTCACATTTGCGTCAATCATCTCTTCCCAGTCGTCAATGTTTCCATCTTGAATAAAATCCATCCCTAATGACAATCCTGCATTATTGATAAGTACATCCACGTCACACCACGCTTCGGGCAAGTTCATGAGCGTATCCATAACCTGTTTGCGGTCGCGCACGTCTAACGTGATACAAAGAGATTCTGTTCCGAATGTAGTTTTTAAACGTTTTGCAAGCTCGTTCAAGCGTTCGATGCGTCGCGCAATCAGAACAAGCCGCGCACCAGTTTCGGCAAAAACATTCGCGCATTCCAAGCCAATGCCGGACGATGCGCCGGTAATCAGAATTGTAGAGCCTTTCAAATTCATAGTACAATAGTAAAAGTTGATGATGTGTGCTGGCCTGAAATAGGTTGACCAAAATTAGTAAATCATCTACTCCATTGGAGTTCCAATTGATTGTCTGGTCGTTCTTGGTTGCCAGCAACGGTGTAGATGCGAAATTGTGGTCGTTGATTGTCCGATACTGTCGCCAAATATGCTTCATATGCTCTTGGGGTTATGCCCAGAGACGAATGCAAGCGCTCGTCGTTGTAGGTCTTGACCGCTCGAGCTACAAAGCCGTGTAGATGTGCTGCGCTCTTGAAGCGCGAGGGTGCGTCGGGCTTCGCTGTCAAGTTGTACAACCATTTTCGTGCCTTTGCCGTAGTCCGGACTGTACTGATAGAGGCACTTGTACACCGTTGTCGTTGTGACATCGTACAGCTCCGAGCATTGTTTGATAGTGAGTTTCTTTTGCATGATAAGGGCAACCTTTTCACGCTTAAATTGCTCGCTAAATATACGGTTTATTTTCTCGTTCTTTTGGAACGTGGCTGTTGTTTTCGCTGTTTTTTTTGCCATTGCCTTGCCTGAAAACGGTCAACCTATTTCAGGAGGGGACAAACATCAACACAATGAACCCACTTTTTCAATAACTTTTTTTGCTCCACGATTGTTTGTGGTGCTACCCCTGTGTGTTGTGAGTGTAAAAATTACACAAATTATATTACGGGTTCAGCAATACCGCTGCTGTCACAAACGGAAAACTGCTGCCATCGTTGATATTGCTGTACTGCACCTGAAAATCTAAATCCCCCGTTGGCGCAAAAAAGTGATAGTCGTCTAATTTGCTTTCTTGCAGTTCATTCACAAACGTTCCGTCGGGCCAGAGATAGTTGAGTGGGCGTGCTTGTAGCATGGTTTCCCAGTCTTCAAATTTCATCGCGCTGCCACTTGCTTCTGCATAGATGACGTGCATGGGCTTGGTAACAGTGCGCGGGTCGAAAGGCTTGTCGGGAAGTGATTTGTTGTAATTAAAATAGATCTTGTAGCGGTTCCCACCTAAATGGACAGCCGAAGGCGCTTGCATACCGTCGAAAAGTTTGGGGCAAGAGCCATTGTACTGCAACGCCCATTTTGAGCCGTCCCATGTTGCGAATCCTGTTGTAAACCGATATTGGGCGCAGTTTGTCCGAGTACCGGGGCGAGCTACGCCCGGTAAATCGAACGTTGCGACCATAAACGTCCCCACTTTACCGTCCCAAAGCCAGCTGTCTTGCGTTGGGTAGCCGATTTTGAATTGCCGAATATCGGTAACATTCGGATTTGCCGAAACGCCGTCTATATCTGTACCAAGCACAAGCTGGTAATCGCAATTACCGCCAGCGTTAAAATCGGAAGCATCTTTGCAAAGCGTGGAAGCTCCTGCGTTAAAATCCAAACCAACGTAGCCGTCTTTGCTGTCTATTTGATAAATTCTCGTTCGTCCGTCTTCTGTTGTTGCCTCAAAGAACGCCCGGATTTTGCCTTGATACGGCAGTTCCTGAGACTGTCCGATAAAGCTAAAACTTCGTCCGCCCGTTGCATAACCTGAATATGTTACGCCATATCCGGTATAGCCCGTAAACGCTGTTGCCGAAGCATTATCGCCTGCTTTGGGAATCTGCTTTGAGCGGGCAGGTTTGATACCTTTTTCATTGCCGTTTGTTGAATTGTAATAATAGCGGATGTAGCCCCGCAGCGAGTCCGATCCCCACGAACCGTAGGTGAATGCGTAGTTGAGCGTGTTGCCGTCCGACACAATTTTGGTGAGCGTGCTCGTGGTGCTGCCTGTGCCTTGTAGTTGCCAGTATTCCTCAGCAGTAGTACCAAGCGCAAAAGCACCGCAATATGCCGCTGTCTTGCAGCCCGCATCGGTACAGGCTTTGATGGAAATGCTGTACTTTGTGCCGGACTTCAATCCTTTGAGCGTATCGGACGTTTTTCCGGCTGCCACAACGAGCGTAACGGCAGTGTTTTTAAGGCTTTCGGTAGCAGTAATTTCATAACTGCTCACCGCAAACGTCGTCGTTGGCGACCACTGCACGCGCAACTTCCCGGAGGACGAAAACGTGCTTGCACCAACGGTTTGCAACTTGACGTTTGTGACCGTAAGCGCAGGATTCCACAGCGTAACGAATGTGGTATCGGAATAGAACGTCGGGCATCCTGCGGCTTCCTGCACGGCTGCACGGTAGTAGGCGTTTGCACTGATTACTGCTTTGAAGGTTGCTGTATTTACGCCCGTTACGTCTGCCCACGAAGTCAGATTCGAGGATTGTTGCCACTTGACGGTGCCTTTGTATCCGGTAACGGTTACAGCAACGGTATCGCCCGTGCATACAGATTGTGTCTTGGGCTGGGCGTAAGCCGCTATGACAATAAGGAATAGAGCGGCGAAAATGATGAGGAATTGTTTCATTGGGGGTACTCCTGTTTGTGTGCTATGTGAAAAATACTGTCTGCTAAAATTTATTTAATGATAACCGATAGCGATTCCCTCTGACCATTTGTTTCGATGGTCACAATATACGCTCCGGCAGCCATTGATGCGGTGTTGACCGTTTTTCGCCATGTACCGCTACTCGTTGCTTGTTCCCGCGTAGTCCAGATGATTTCACCGCGCGTATTGACCAGTGATAGCACCACAGGTACGCCTTGCGCACTGTTATCACGTTCAACGACGAATTGGCTGCTCGCCGGATTAGGGAAAATACGTACATTACTGGCAGCGTCTCTATTACCGACAACCACATTATTACGTGGCTCTTGTACGGATGTGGCGCAGGCAGATTGCTTCACCGCCACATTGAGGCTCACGGACGTTTGTGCCTGCGCTACCGTAGTGCCGAGCATCACCATAAAAAGGGCTGCCACAATTGAACTGCCGAGAGTACAGAAAAAATATGATTTCATCGCATCACCTGTATTGGTTTAGTTGTAAAAAATGCTGGCGTTTGCAACCTAACAAAAATAATGCTAAATGGTGAGTGTTGAATACTGAATTCATGTGCTTGCCTGAAATAGGTTGACCAAAATTAGTAAATCATCTACTCCATTGGAGTGCCAATTGGTTGTCCGGTCGTTCTTGGTTACCAGCAATGGTGTAGATGCGAAATTGTGGTCGTTGATTGTCCGATACTGTCGCCAACTGTGCTTCATATGCTCTTGGGGTCATGCCCAGAGACGAATGCAAGCGCTCGTCGTTGTAGGTCTTGACCGCTCGAGCTACAAAGCCGTGTAGATGTGCTTCCGAATGTATATCCTTTTGCCAGTACGTAAGATATTGGTTCTTTATCGTGCCATTGACTCGCTCACAGTGAGCATTTTCTAGAACGTCGTTGCACATACTGCACCGAATACCGTACTCGTCGAGCGTGTCGGTGTAATCGTTGGCAATGTACTGTGAGCCACGGTCGGAGTGATGAATCAACGTTTGGTGATAATCACTCACGCCGCGCAGCGTCAGAGCCATCTGCAAGGCAGACAGCGCGTGTTCTGCCCGCAGAGAATCAGCAACGCTGTAGCCGAGAATACGCCGTGAACACACGTCCATCAGGAACGTCAGGTAGTAAAAGCGTCCCAATACGTAAAAATACGTAATGTCGCTTACCCGCCACCGTTAGGTGGCTCTTGATTGATATTGTCAAAGATACGGTCTTCGAGTAGATTGCGATACCGACGGTTCTTGATGCTGAAGGTTGTGCGTGGTTGATTCTGTATCGGCTCGACCATCAAACCGAAGGCACGACCAAGAGCAATGAAGTTGTCCCGTCCAATACCGTCCGGTCGGTATTGCTCATACATCGCTCGCAGTCCCATGCCCGGATGGATGGCGCGAACTTCAGCAATAAATCCACAATAGCTGTGCTGCTTGGCTTCGAGTTCCTGCTCTCGCTCTATGGCTTGCCAATGTCCTTGTTTGCTGATGCCAGCACACAGATACACAGCGTTCATACGGTGTTCGTGTTCCGAGGCATGCTCACGAAACCATTCAACGGTGGCGGTGCGTGCTTTTTTTTAACGTCGTAGCCTAACTCCTCCGACACCAATACTAGCAGGCGGTTAAGGTAGTCGAGTTCAAGCTGCTTTTGTCCAACAGCTCGCTCTAATTCTGCAACGCGCTCTTGAAGCGCGAGTGTGCGTCGGGCTTCGCTGTCAAGTTGTACAACCATTTTCGTGCCTTTGCCGTAGTCCGGACTGTACTGATAGAGCCACTTGTACACCGTTGTCGTTGTGACCTCGTACAGCTCGGAGCATTGTTTGATAGTGAGTTTCTTTTGCATGATAAGGGCAACCTTTTCACGCTTAAATTGCTCGCTAAATATACGGTTTATTTTCTCGTTCTTTTGGAACGTTGCCGTTGTTTTCGTCACTTTTTTTGCCATTGCCTTGCCTGAAAACGGTCAAGCTATTTCAGGAGGGGACAATGTGAAAAAATATACGCCGATTATGATAAATATCACATCCGCGCTTGTAAAAATACCACGAAAACACGATTTTACAGGGAGATACTTCCGCCATGCACGATAAAATCTTCATTCCTCCTGATTGATGATGCTTAAACGAACGCTTAAAGTTTTTTGGTATGCCGTTGGAACGCTTACGGTTACTGTGTTGGTGTGTGTTGTGGTTCCGCGCAGATGGCAGCAACCAACAATGTGTAGCGCTGAAACAGTGAGCATCTACGTTACAGGTTACGGCTATCACACGGGTATTGTCGTTCCTGTGCGAACGGCGGCGTATGATTGGAGCAAGGAATTTCCGTGCTTGGAAGGCAGACTATTTGTCGAAATCGGCTGGGGCGACCGTGAATTCTACATGGGCGGGCAGGTAACAGTCGGTATGGCGTTTACAGCGCTATTTGCCTCGAAGTCGTCAGTCGTCAGTTTTATTGGGCTGGGTGCGCCACCGTTTGTCACAAAGCCACTTCAGACAAAACAGGTTTGCCTGCTTGTGGAAGATTATCATGCTCTGGTGGAATGGGTGTTGCATTCGGTTGGGCGTTCTCAGGACGTACCTAAAAAGCCGCAGTTTTTGCGCGAGGGTTTTTGGGGCAAACATTCCGCCTTCTACGCGGCGAACACGGATTCCGTAGGCGTGTACAGCCTTATTCATAACTGCAATGTTTGGAATGCTGATGCTCTGCATGCTGCCCACGTCCGCACACCGCTTTGGGCTGGATTTCCGCAAGTTTTATTGTGGATGCTGCCGGAATAATTTCGTACAATCGCACAAAATATCTATGAATTACACAACATTTCCGTCAAACTCATCTCATAACGAAACCATTATTCGCCCCGCCGCGTTTGCTGATGTATCGTATCCGGCAAATCCTATCAAACTGTCAAGATTGCTTGACACTGCGCCTGACACTGTCAGGAGTTTCTTACAGCACGTTCCGCCAACACTGGCTTCTATTCGTCAAGGGGCGGAGGCGATTGTTGCACCGCATATAGATTTTCGCGTGGGCTTGAACACATATGCGCCTGCATTTCAAGCGTTGCGCGACAGCACGGCGGACGTATTTGTCGTCATTGCCACGTCGCATTACGGTTGGCAAGACCTATTTATTCCCACATTCCAGCATTTTTCAACGCCGCTCGGCGTGGTGCGAACGGACACGGAGCTTTTAAACGAACTCTACAAACGGCTTCCATACTCGCTTACGCGGGATGAAATTGCACACCGCGATGAGCATTCAATTGAATTTGAAGCAGTGTGGCTACAACATCTTTTTGGTGGGCGCAAGTTTACGATGCTTCCGATTTTGGTCACGTCATTTTACCCATCCATTCAGCGCAGCACACAGCCGAATATGATGTTGAAGTTTCGCTCATTTGTGGAAACGCTCAACACTGTGTTGGAGGATTCAGGAAAGAAGGTTGCATGGGTAGCAAGCGGCGATATGGCACATGTTGGGCGGAAATTTGACGACCAATTTGATGCGGAAACTATTGTAGATACGCTCAGTTGCGAAGATGCGGAATTGCTTGCGGCTATGGAGAAGGCGGATGCGGAGAAGTATTTTGACCGTATTGCGGCTGTGGGCGACTCGCGTAAAATCTGCGGATTGCCGCCCGTTTACACAATGCTCGAAGCGCTTAAACGCAAGAATACCGAGATTGTAGGGCAGACGTTGGATTACCAAATTTGGAATGAACGCTCCACGCGCTCGGCAGTGAGCTATGCGAGCCTTGCGTATTATCGTGGATGTTCCGATTGAACGGGTTGATAGAGTTTGAATGTTTTGTTGGGCGTTGCGAACTGTCGTGTGATTTCCTTTAATGCGTCGCCCAAACGTTCTTTGACGGGCTGCGGGAGGTAATCAGGATTTGCCTCGCACTCCTTCAGTGCATCGGGTACAGGCAACACCACAAAGCTTGATTTACCGTCAACGCGGGTCTTGTGGATGTAAGTCGGCGTGAATGCTGTTGCGCCAATAGAAACAGCATTTGTTGTTGCATTTTTCTCAAAATCTAACCACACAATCACGCCTGTTTCGCGTGGAATCGGACGCTGCCCAGAGATAAAATTACCCATTGAATAGATTACTACACAGTCAGCACTATCGCCAGATTTTCGGGTAACATATTTGCGTTCAACAGTTTGCACAACGTGTGGGTGACTTCCCAAAATTATATCCACACCCCGCTCAAAAAGCCATATGGCAAGTTTTTTCTGGGTAGAATTTGGTTCGAGTTGATATTCATCACCCCAATGAAGGCAAACAATGATTTTATCGGGTTTCTGCGTGGGTGGCAATGCTTCCATTTCTGCAATATCCAACAGTATTGCGCTGGTATCAATCACATTGACGACAGTTCGATATTTTGCGGGGGCATGTTTTTGGTTCAATCCGTAAGCGTAAGCAAGAATACCAAGTTTGATTCCTTTTATGTCGAGCATAAGTGGTTTGGAGCGCTCAATAAGCGACCGTGACGTGCCAGTGTGAGGCATAGCTAATGTGTCGAGGATATCCAATGTCCGTACAACACCTGCAAAGCCTCGATCGAAGGAATGATTGTTTGCTGTTGTAAGGACATCAAAGCCAGCATTTTTGAGCGCTGTAGCGTATTCGTCTGGGGTGTTAAAAGCTGGATAGCCCGTAAAACGGGCTTTTGCGCCCGCCATCACGGTTTCTAAATTGCCGATAGCAACGTCAGCTTGCGAGAGCAGAGGTGCGATAGCGGCAAAAAAACTCTCGAAATTGTATCCGCCATCTTTCTGTCGTGCAACAAGAAATTCCGATTCGTGGCACATTAAATCGCCGACGGCGGCAATCGTGATGCGGGTTGCGTGTGTAGATTGGAGAGATTGTGTTGCTTGTGTGGATGACTCTTGAGCATAGGCAGCGGCTCCAACGGCAAGCATCCATGCGGCATATAGACTGACGCGGAAGAAGTGAGATATAAGGGAAAAACGGGCAACAGAAATTCGCATGAGGGGCTGGCGGAAATAAAAAACTCACCGTCCAGTATAGAATCTGATTCAAGTTCCTATCCGAAAACTACAGGCAGCAATTGGTGAAGACAGTTTCAAACCGATATGAGCAAAATCTCATTGTATGGTTCTGAACCGTATTCAATATATGCAAATGATGCAATTTTTGGACGGGATCTTTATCACGATACTGAGCGATGAGTCGGGGTATCAAAAGGTAAAACTGTTGATTATTCGGCTCCTACAAGGGTCGTTTTAGAATGTTTTGCTAATGATGGAATACGAAAGACATTATGCAACAATGATACAGCTTTTCCGGGTATAGCCAGAAGCTGTAAATCATCAGAGCGCAAACGTTTAGCACCAAGGAATCGCGTTTTGTAGTATTCGGTTTGTAAGGATGAAACCGTGACACCGTAGCGCGAACTTGCGTGAGCAAACAGGTTGTCACCAAGATACACACCAACGTGAGAAACATAGACCGCACGGCGCGTGTTGAAAAATACTAAGTCACCCAATCGCAATTCTGTGCTTTTTACATGTTCGCCAACCGTAGATTGTTGAGCTGCTGTGCGTGGAAGCACGATTTCACCAGCACCACGATAGATAGAACCCGTAAAAGCTGAACAATCAATTCCGCTGCGGCTCGTGCCACCATAATAATAGGTCGTACCAATCCAGCTAAGGATGTGGCTCATCAAATCTTTCTTCTCAATACTCCCTGCAATCATTTGTTGCTGGCGAGCATCGTCATCTTCTTCCGTGCCGTCAATGTCTTTCATGTACGACAACCACAATTTTTGAAACGAACGTGTATCCGCTTTGAATGTGGCAATATCGTTTTCATTCTCAATAGTTGCTTCATCCATGTCTTCATCATCAACAAAACCATCGCTGTCGGAAAGCTCTTCACTGTCGTTATTGATAAAATCTTGCAGATTTGGGTCGGGACGATATTCCAGCGATGCGAGTGCTGCAAGTTCTTTGCTGGATTGAAGATAAGCCAAAGCTTGCATTCTTCCAACTGTCACATTGCACCCTACCCCTGAACGGCGTTTGCGCTTATGAGAAGCATATTTTTTGCTGTACTTCTTGGTATATTTTTTTACCGAAGAGCGTTTGACTGAAGAGATCTTCTTTTTGATTTTCGAGGCGGCTTCGAGCGGCAGCGAGGGAATCAATAAACAAATCGTCACGAGTCCTGTAACAATCATCCAAAGGGTGCTGTTAAGTCGTTTCATCATCATACCTCCGTCGTTTTAAGTGTGCGAAAAAGTCAGTTGTTCACAGCTTGTGCGGTACGGAACACTGCACAAACCGTCTTGTGGGTCTCACAAGAGACACTTACACGGCTGCCATGCGAGCGCGGAACCATGAGGACTTGATGGGGTCACTCTCGATAGAATCGGCTTTTGGCATGGCGTTTGCATAATTTCCTCCTGAGAAAAAGTTAATTAGGGTTTTGATAGGGTTTTGAAAAACGGTAAAATTTTCGAGTAAATTCAAGAAATCACTAAAGCAGTCAACTTGTTGCAGGTATTTGTTAGGAGTCTCGTTTTAGAGCAACACCTCATCAAAAAACGTCAAAAATATTATCAAAGAACAACGGCAATCGTGTCGGCAGTGATTCAGAGTGAGAATCTATGACCTGAATCAACACATGCTAAACGCGATTGCAACAAAAGATTCAAGAGAACTTGAAGCAGAACCGAATAATGCTCGAAGCATTAAGATGAAAGTTTCGGCGAGTGTACAGACAAAAAGTGTACAGACAAAAATAATTGATAAAACTGTTTCAAAACGAAACGCTTTATCAAAAATTCCTCACACAACCTTTAAAAATACGAAAGTTCACCAAAAGACGAAATTAAATTTCTCCTAACACACCTTTTGTACAAACTTCTTATCCCCACATTTTCCACAGCTCCAGCTTTTACCTTCATTTCTGTGCGTACAACTCTTCGACACAACGCCGAATAAACATCTCCCCTTCCTCTTCCGTCCATTGTTGTTCAATTTTTGGTAGCGCCATAATTCGCTCGAACAGTGCGTCCTGACGTTTGTTTTCCTGCATAGCATCCACATAGGGAACATGCGAGAACGTCACCATTGAATAGACTGGTAAAAACGTGTCAGGATACAGTTCGTGAATACGCTTCTCGATTTTTTTACGGAGTAAAAATTTCGGGTCAGCTACTTTTTCGCTCATTTCTACAAAATTCTGCCTTGCTAACTGCGCGATAGCATCACCATTGGCTTTGCGGAGCGTGTGGTATTCGTGGAGTGCTACGCTCCAATCATGGTTGTGCGCGTCTAAGCACTCCATCAATATCTGACAATCCTCAAAGCCAGAATTCATGCCTTGTCCATAGAACGGTACAATTGCGTGCGCGGCATCACCCACGAGCGCTATTTTGTCACGATACGTCCATGGAGCGCATTTGATGGTGACAAGGGAGGATGTGGGGTTGTGCGCGAAATCATCCAACAAACGCGGCATCAGAGGAGCTGTGTCCGGAAAAACTTCCGTGAAAAACTGCTGCACGAGTTCACCGCTTGCGAGGCGCTCAAACGACGGTTCGCCTTCAAACGGCAAAAACAGCGTACACGTGAACGAGCCGTCAAGGTTGGGCAGCGCGACAAGCATATACTTCCCTCGAGGCCAGATGTGGAGGGCGTTTTGCTCGATGCGCCATTTATTATTCCTATCTGTTGCGTTCGCAGGAATGGCAAGTTCTTTATAGCCGTGTTCAAGGTACAACTGTTCGTAATTAAAGCGGTCGAGTTTTTGCATTTTGAAGCGCACCGACGAATAGGCACCGTCCGCAGCGATGATGTGGTCTGCTTCAACCGTTCGCACAGAGCCGGTTCCATCCTGAAACTGAGCGGTTGCCGTATCAAATGTGGCATCCATAAACCGTTGGTCAAAGTGCAAATGGACGTTGGGAAGCTGTGCGGCGTAATCTAAAAGCGTTGCATTGAGTTTGGCGCGTGACACAGAATAAATCGCCTCGTCCACTTTGCCATATTGTTGAAACACGACGGAGCTGTCGAGGTTGTGAATCATACGTCCGTACATGGGAATGCCAACGCTTTCCACATCAGTTGCTACGCACGCGGCTTCCAAAGCGCGTCTGCCACGATGCGACAGCGCCATGTTAATGGAATGCCCTCGGTCAGCAGGCGTTATCCGCAAATCTGGGCGGCGCTCGAAAACATGGACGGTATAGTTGCGCTGTGCGAGCATAATAGCCGCTAACGTGCCGACCAATCCTGCGCCAACGACGGTAACGGTTTCATGACGTTCATGGAGATGGGGCATGAGAATTACGAAGGTGAAAAAAGACATCTTTCTCGAAAATACGGATAAGCTGTGGAAATATTGACAATCGGAATACCACTGGTTGCCATGATTATCGGTGGTTGTATGCTGCAAGCGTGTATCTACTTTGCCAGTGGCGCGTTTTGCCTTTGCATTCTGCACGTTGGTTTCTTGGCGGACATTTTGTATCTTAGAGGTCAACACACAATGCATATTCAACGCTTTTTACGTTATGGCATCAGAACTCTTGGGAACAAAATACGAAGCCGTCATTGGCTTGGAAGTCCACGCGCAACTCCTTACCAAAAGCAAAATCTTTTGTGGCGATTCAACAGAATTTGGTTTGCCGCCGAACACAAATATTTCTCCGCTTTCGCTTGGGCATCCGGGAACACTGCCCGTGTTGAACAAAGAAGTTGTGGAGTACTCTATCTGTATGGGGCTTGCGACGAATTGCTCCATTCGCCCGATTTCCCTTTTCGCCCGCAAACATTATTTTTATCCCGACCTTCCGAAAGGCTACCAAATCTCGCAGTTCGACGAGCCAATCTGCTACGACGGTTATGTGGAAATTGAGCTTGACACGAAAGGCGACGGCTCAAAAACGCAGCGCATTGGCATCACGCGCATTCACATCGAGGAGGACGCGGGCAAATCCATCCACGACCTCGATATTGACACGCTTGTTGACCTGAACCGTGCTGGTGTGGCGCTGATAGAGATTGTGAGCGAGCCGGATATCCGCACTGCACAAGAAGCAGTGGCATACCTGACGCAAATCCGCCAGACGTTGCTTTACTTGGGCATTTGCGACGGTAATATGGAGGAAGGTTCGTTCCGATGCGACGCGAATGTTTCCATCCGTCCGATTGGGCAGAAGGAGTTCGGAACAAAAGCTGAAGTGAAAAATATGAATAGTTTCCGCAACGTGGAAAAAGCTATTGAACACGAGATAGAGCGCCAGATTGGGATTGTAGAGTCCGGCGGAGCCGTTGTGCAAGAAACACGCGGCTGGGATGCCGGTAGCCAAACCACGAAACCGCAGCGCTCCAAAGAACAGGCACACGATTATCGCTACTTCCCCGAACCGGATTTGCCGCCAATTCGCGTTCCGCAGGTGTGGTTGGACGAGATTCGTTCGCGCTTGCCGGAATTGGGGTTGCAACGCAAACGCCGTTTTGTGCGCGACTTCGGACTTCCGGGCTACGATGCGGGCATCCTCACCCAAGAACAATCGCTTGCGCAATACTTCGAGGATGCTTCTGCGGCGCTCTCCGAAAAAACAACTGACCGCTATAAGCTTGTCAGTAACTGGATTATGACCGACGTGATGCGGATTTTGTCGGAGAAAAAAATCACGGCAAACGAACTGACGCTACCACCAGCATATATCGCGGAAATGGCAGATTTGCTGGCATCGGAGATGATTAGCAGTAAGATTGCCAAAGAAATTTTCCCTGAAGTGCTGGAAGGGAAATCGCCAAAAAAAGTAGTCGAAGAACGAGGCTTGATGCAAGTTTCCGACAATTCGTTCATCATCGAAATAGTGGAAGCACTTTTGAGCGAAAACCCCGATGAAGTTGGTCGTTACCGTGAGGGCAAAAAAAGCCTCATGGGCTTTTTTGTCGGGCAAGCGCTTAAAAACACACAAGGCAAGGCAAATCCGAAAATCGTGACAAAACTGCTACAAGAGCGCTTGGATGCTTGAAGAGAGAAGTCGGCGGATGTTTGCTGTGATATTATCTTACCATAAACGAAGATGCCAATGCAAGAATTCCTTCGCAAAGTGCGTGTAGCACTAACACCACATGACTGGTTACTCAAGTCGCGCTTAGACAATGGCGCAGTGGTGTATGGCAAAAACCGCGCAGGCTTTGGTGGGCGCGGCATCTACGTGTTGCGTGAGTTGATAGAACCTGAATTTCAGCATTTGGAAAAGTTTTTAGATTCAACAGGCGTGTTAGTTGACGTTGGAGCGAATACTGGGATTTATAGCCTGAAAGCTGCCAAACATTTTGGTGGTAATGCGGGTGTTGTTTTGTCATTGGAACCCTTTCCCGACGTGCTTGCTACCTTGTATCACAGTGTGCAAGCAAACGGTTTTTCTAACGTACGCTTGCGAAATTTCTGTGCTGGAGATAGCACCAAGACAGCAACATTCTGGATGAATAGTGGGAAACCCCATTCTTTTAGTTTGAAACAAAGTGATACGCAAGCCTCGTCGTTCTCGACATTGACGGTCAAGTTAGATGATCTTTTTGTTTGGGAGGGCTTAGAACGATTTGATTACCTGAAGATTGACGCGGAAGGGGCAGAAGCTGATGTATTGAGAGGCGCACAAGGAATTATTGCAAAATATCGCCCTATCATTCAAGCTGAAGTAAGTATTCATGATGTGAATATCAACTTGTCTGATTATTCCACATTCCGTGCGCCTCATAGTGCGAATAAGATGTATATTCCTAATGAACATCCCAAAATTGCCATTCCTGCAACATTAGGCTGGGTAAGACTTTGAGCATTTTTGCATTGCGATGGAAATAGACAACAAAAAATTATCACAAGAACCAGTATCCAATAATGAATCTACGACGAATCCTCTTGCACCCGTTTTGTACACTTATCATGGTGTTTTGTGCGGCGCTTCTCGTTGGTGTCCGGTGCTCAACTTCTACAGAACCGGCTAAAATAGTGGATGCTTTTCCGCTGGCGGTGGGGAATCAGTGGCAGTACAAAACAGAAACATACTCATCTACAGGCGATACACTTGCGGGTACTTTTGCTTTGTCCGTTGATAAAGATACCCTCGTCGGTGGAGAACATTACTTCATTTTGAAGTTTTCCATGCCCGGTGTGCAAGGGATTCCTTGTATTAATCGTTCGGGTAGCTTCTACGAATATGTTGAAAACCGAGATATACGTATCATAAAACACCCTGCTCAAGTGGGCGAAAAATATACCCGTTTGAACGCTACAGGTACACAAAACCTCTTTGTTGATGTTGAAGTACTCAGCATTGACAAAGACATTATCGTACCCGCTGGAACATTTCGATGTTACGAATTGCAATACACTTTTCTTTCTACCAGAACTATTGAGTACGTCGCGCCTGGGTATGGTTTGATTCAACAATTGGATTACAGCAACAACACTCTGAATGGCAAAAACATGGTGAGTAGCCAAACACGCTTAATTTCCAATAAAATACAATAAAAACAGTAATTTATGACTAAAGCAGGAACAAATCTCGACATCATTTTAGACGGTCTGATGCGCCGCTACAAAGAGCGTGTGCCGGATGTGCAGGATGTCATCGCCACAATGGTGCGCGAAGGCATTATCAACAGTGGCGATGACATCGAAAACGACCATATTGCCTTCCGAACAATGGGTGTTCCGCAGCTCGGCATTCAATCGTTCGAGAAAATTTTTCTGCATTACGGCTACCAAAAACGCGACCCGTATTTTTTTGCAGGCAAAAAGCTCAATGCGTATTGGTACGCGCCGCCGGAGCCACAGTATCCGCGTATTTTCGTGAGCGAATTGCGCGTGGGCGACCTTTCGGACGAGGCGCAGCGTATTATCCATTCGTACACTGATGAAGTTACCGCCGACCCTGCCGACACGCTCAATCTTGACAACGGCGTGGAAGTGGATGCATTCCTCCACAAACCACTTTGGCGTACGCCTCGCTACGAGGACTTCGCACGGCTTGCCGAAGAGAGCGAATACGCCGCGTGGGTGATGTACAATCGTTATTATTTGAATCATTTTACGGTGACGATTCACAATTTACCCGACGGCTACAACACGATTGCAGACTTTAATGCCTTTCTGGAGCGCAATGGTTTCAAACTGAATGATTCCGGCGGCAAGGCAAAGGCAAGTGCTGATGGGAAGCTCATCCAGAGTTCGACGGTGGCGGAAATGATGGAAGCAGAATTTGCGGGCGGTATGAAATACAATATTTCCGGCTCTTATGTAGAATTTGCCGAACGCAAACCGCTTGACGAGTTCGCGCATATTCCGTACACACAACTCAAACGTGAACAGCGCCGCGAGGGATTTGAGGCTGCGAACGCCGATAAAATCTTTGAAAGCACCTATACAAGCCAAACAGCAAAACGAAATTAACGTGGAATTAACTTTGTATCGGTTCAGAGAAACTGTTTTTCTGAGCTAAAACTCCCATATTTTAGAAGGCTCGCTATGATTATCGCTGCCATTATCGCCGTCGCCCTTGTGGCGCTGTTGCACCTCTACTTTATGATATTGGAGATGTTTTTGTGGGACAAACCCGCAGGACGACGAGCGTTTGGTCTTACGCCGGAATTTGCCACAGCCTCAAAGTCACTCGCGGCAAACCAAGGGTTGTACAACGGTTTTTTGGTTGCGGGGCTTGTGTGGGGGCTAATGTTGGGTGCGGACGGACACGCTATCAAACTCTTTTTCTTATGCTGCGTTGTTATTGCTGGAGTGTTTGGTGCTGCGACTGCTAATCCCAAAATTCTCTGGGTTCAAGCTCTTCCGGGTGCTATTGCTCTTGCTTTGGTGTTCCTCTCTGGAAGTTAATTCTGGAAATTCAGTTCTGAAAATTATATAATCACGTTCTCTCCTTACCTTTTTTGCTTATAGTATGAAACTCCCAAGCAGTGGCTATATCTGGATGAACGGGCAAATGGTCGAGTGGGAAAAAGCGACGATTCACGTCCTTTCTCATGTTATCCATTATGGAACAAGTTGGTTTGAAGGCATTCGTGCGTACAATACGCCCAAAGGAACCGCAATTTTTCGGTTGCATGAGCACATCAAACGGCTTGAACGCTCGCTTCGTATTTATCATACCGAAATGCCATACAGCGTTGAAGAAATTGAACAAGCGTGTATTGACGTGGTGAAGGCGAATAATCTGAAATCCGCGTATTTGCGCCCTGTCATCT
Organism: Candidatus Kapaibacterium sp.; assembly: GCA_025358765.1. GTDB lineage: Bacteria > Bacteroidota > Ignavibacteria > Kapaibacteriales > UBA4661 > JANYIG01. The sequence continues at coordinate 17,531 of JANYIG010000083.1, read as the reverse complement.
ATCGCGGTTATGGCGAGCTTGGTGTGTCGCCGCTTCAAAGCCCTGTGGAAGCCTCCGTAGCTGCATGGGAACTTGGTGCGTACTTAGGCGAGGCAGCAGAGCGTGGTGCAAACGTATGTGTGTCGTCATGGAATCGTCTGCCACCAAATACCATGCCCGCGCTCGCTAAAGCAGGTGGGAACTACATGAATGCACAACTGATGAAGATGGAAGCAATCCGTAACGGCTACGACGAGGCGATTACGCTCGATATTTACGGCAACGTGAGCGAAGCAAGTGGCGCGAATATCTTCCTCGTGCAAGACGGTGTGCTATACACGCCGCCGGTGGGCGATTCGCTGCTGATGGGCATCACGCGCGACACGATTTTGACAATTGCTCAGGAACTCGTGCTTGAGGTAAAAGAAACATTAATTCCGCGTGGCATGGTGTACACTGCCGATGAAATTTTCCTTGCAGGTACGGCAGTGGAAATCAACTACGTCCGCTCGGTGGATAAACTCACCGTTGGGGCTGGTACGATGGGCGAAGTGACGAAAAAACTCCGCACACGGTTGCTCGACATCGTGCAAAATGCGAATGACCCTCACAACTGGCTTACGTTTGTGAAGTGAGCGCTTTTGAGAGCTAAAGCCATGATTTTTGCAACTACTTGTAACTGGTTTCGGTTGCGAAAACACTTGTAATCCCTATGGTCGCTCTGTGTAGTCGCACTATCATTACTCCTGATGCTATCCGTGAAGGTGCTGTTTTAATTCAAAAGGGCATTATTATAGGGGTGGTAAACCGCACGGACATTCCGTCTTCTTTTCACGTCGAAGATGTGGGCGAAAGCGTCATAATGCCGGGCTTAATTGACAGCCATGTTCACATCAACGAGCCTGGGCGCACCGAATGGGAAGGCTTTGAAACTGCGACGAATGCGGCTGCGGCAGGTGGTATCACAACGCTTGTGGATATGCCGCTCAATAGTTCGCCCGTGACTATAAGTGTTGCAGCATTAGAAGAAAAGATCGCTGCTTCAAAGGGCAAACTTCGTGTGGATTGTGGGTTTTACGGCGGAATTATCCCCGGTAATACTGCGGAAATCCTTCCGCTCGCTCGCGCTGGTGTTTTGGGGTTCAAAGCATTTTTGGTGCATTCTGGCATTGACGATTTTCCGAATGCGACCGAAGCAGACTTGCACGCCGCTATGCCGCTTATTGCCGAGAGCGGGCTGCCGCTCCTCGTACATGCAGAATATATCCTCCCCGAAACGGCACGGGAATACACGGGCAATCCCCGCTCGTACGCCGATTACCTTGCGTCACGTCCGCAGGTGTGGGAGCGTGATGCCATCGCAATGATGATCCGGCTCTGCCGCGAGTATTCTTGCCGTGTTCATATTGTACACGTCGCTTCTGCCGATGTTTTGCCGATGCTCGCCGCCGCCCGTGCAGAAGGCCTGCCGCTTACGACCGAAACGTGTCCACAATATCTATTTTTTGCTGCGGAAGATATTCCCGATGGCGACACGCGCTTCAAATGCGCCCCGCCCATTCGTGAGCGCGAAAATCGTGAACGGTTATGGGAGGGTTTGCGAAGTGATGTTCTTGATATGATTGTTTCCGACCATTCGCCCTGCACACCTGATTTAAAGCGGCTTCAAGAAGGTGATTTTCAAAAAGCATGGGGTGGAATCGCTTCTTTGCAATTTGGTTTACCCATTGTGTGGACAGAGGCGCGGAAGCGGGGTTTTTCCTTCACCAATGTTGCGCGATGGATGTCTTCTCGACCAGCAGGGTTCTTGGGTTTGAGCGACCGCAAAGGAGCAATTGTTGCCGGACATATTGCAGACATAGTTGTTTGGAATCCTGATATAGCATTTGTGGTTGAACCGTCAATGATACAACATCGTCATAAGCTCACACCATATCAAGGGAAAACATTGTTTGGGGTGGTGGAGCAAACATACCTACGTGGCACGAAGGTGTTTGAGCATGGCGTGTTTGTGGGCGAACGGTGTGGTCAAATAGTTTCCGCATAGGACTTCTTTACAATATTTAACCCAAACTTTAATGGCAACACAAGCACAAACAGGCGCGGCAGCATTTGCTGGAACGGTGGATTTAGCAGCGGAGCGTGTAGGCGGCAAAACATTACTCGCCAGCGATGAGTTTTTTGCCGAAAAAGAAAATTTGCTCAAACCCGGACGCGGTATCTTTATTCCCGACAAATATACCGAAAATGGAAAATGGATGGACGGTTGGGAGTCGCGCCGCAAGCGGGTTTCAGGCTATGATTGGTGTATTCTCAAGCTGGGGCTGTCGGGCGTGATAACGGGTGTGGATATTGACACCAATCACTTTTTGGGTAACAATCCTGCGTACGCTTCGGTGGATGCTTGTGTGGCTCCACCGGATGCAACAGCAGAAACGCTTACTTCATCGGGTACACAATGGACGGAAATTCTTCCGCGTTCGCCGCTCAATCCCGGCTCGCAAAATATTTTTTCCGTATTGAACCTACAACCAAACACACAATCATCCTCCTCTCAAACGTGGACGCACGTCAGGCTTAATATTTATCCCGACGGCGGTGTGGCGCGTTTTCGTGTTCTTGGCGTTGTCACGCCGAATTGGAGCAAGTACAAGCAGGGCGACCTGATAGACTTGGCTGCCATCGAAAACGGCGGGCAAGCAACAGCGTGCAGTGATATGTTTTTTAGCGCGATGGATAATTTGATTATGCCCGGACGCTCTACGTTTATGGGCGATGGCTGGGAAACCAAGCGGCGGCGCGGTCCGGGCTATGATTGGATTATTCTGAAATTGGGGCGTGCGGGACATGTTTGCAATATTGAGGTGGACACGAACCATTTTAAGGGCAACTATCCTGATATGTGCTCGATTGACGGCTGTTATGCGCCTGATAAAGCCATTGACCGTCTGACGTGGGCGGAAGCTGAATGGAAAGAACTTTTGCCCAAAACCAAGCTACAGGCGCACACGCAGCATTATTACGAGCAAGAACTCGTGGATGTTGGTATCTGTACGCATGTTCGGCTGAATATTTATCCCGATGGCGGTGTAAGCCGCTTGCGGGTGTGGGGAACGCTATGAATGCCATGAAGTCTATGAACTCTACGGGCAGCGCACCTTATATCAATAGTTTGAGCGAAGACCAAGCGCGGGAAGAGCTGCAACGCTGCTGTGGTGCGGCTCGTTGGGTGGAAGGAATGCTCCACGCTCGCCCGTTCGACGATGCTGAACAGCTAACGAAAACTGCCAAAACTCTTTGGTACGCCTTGCAGCCAGAAGATTGGAAGGAAGCATTTTTGCATCACCCTAAAATTGGCGACATCTCTTCACTCCGGGAAAAATTTGCGAATACAACCGCGTGGGCTTCGGGCGAACAGTCTGGTGTGCAGGATGCTACAGAAACAACCTTGACAGAGCTTGCCGATGGAAATGAACGCTATGAAGCACGTTTTGGCTATATTTTCATCGTTTGTGCTACTGGCAAAAGTGCCGCAGAAATGCTTGCTTTGCTGAATGACCGCCTGAAAAACGATGCGGAAACAGAATTGCACGTTGCCGCCGCCGAGCAGCATAACATCACGCTCCTGCGGTTGCAAAAGCTTGGAAAATAACCATGCAAGCACTCTTGAATTTCTTACAATTTCCCCACAATCGTATGGTTCGTTATCGCATAGCGCTGACTTTTCTGGCTCTTATAGTGTGGGTTAACAGCCTCTATGGGCAGCAAGCTCCTGAAAAAACCGCTATCGTTCGAGAATATAGCTCCTTTGAGATGCCTCATGTGAGTGAAGGATATTGGTTTTTCATGAAGTTTGAGGATTCGATTATTACCGGAAAATATTATTTGCCTCAGCAATCACCTATAATTGACAGCGCCAAACCGCAAGGCTCCTTTACTGGCGTATTCATTGGTGACACACTAAAAGGCACATATAGCGGAGAAAGGTCAACAGGAGTTTTTATTATGGTCTTTTCCGCTGACCGTTCGACATTCACAAGCAAATTTTATCATGATGGTAAAACTTTTGCCTGGATGACACCCTTTGGGCGAGAAACCTCAAAACAGACATTTGACTTTGGAAAATACGAACCCTCACCAATCATAGCAGGGCTTTTGTCCGTGGTGTTTCCGGGCATTGGGCAACTATATAATGGCGAGTTGGACAAAGCAAAATACTATGCTCTATTTGGCGCAGCAGGGGCGGGCGGTATGTTAGGTGCGGTGATTTGGAAGGCTATTGAGTTTGTAATTGAGCTTGTAAAAGGATTTGCAGCGCTTATAAGCTATTATGGTACTAACCCACCCAGCAGTACCACCCAAATAGTTCCGACAACCACCAACAATTCATTTAGACCAGAGCATCTTTTTTGGGGATCACTTGGTGTTTATTGTGTTACAGTAATTATTGCTACAACAGATGCTATTATCTCAGGCTACAACATCAACTCACAGGTGGACGCAGAGCGCCATCTATTAGAACTTCGCCGAAAAAACTGGAGTTTTTCGTTCAACGTGGGTACCGTGCGAGGCGGATTGGGTCTGGGCTTCAGCATAACGCCGCTGCCACCGCCGACATACAAAGAGGCGGAAATGCAAATTCTTATGAATAATTCAAAATAAGAACGTATCATTATAGCATTAGCAAACTTATGAAAACTTATGAAAACTTATGAAACAACCTTGACCAATGACCTCACAAGCAGCATCCTGAGCCGTTTGCAAACGGCAAACACCGCGTTCACACAACGGTATCCGGGTGATTCTCCTGCGCGGCAACCCATTCAAACGGTTTACGGCGGAGCGCAGATGTTCAAAAGTGATACGGCGCAAAAACTTGGCGCGTCGGCGCTTGCTACTATGGCAGAATACGCGCCAAATTTTGTGGAATTTGCTCAGTGTTTGCGCTTTAAAGGTGCGGAAATATTGCCAACAGAATCATCCGCTATCGAAGCCTTGGCGACAACCGTGCAAGCAAGCCCTCATGCTGCCCGCACGGAAAACGAAGCCGCATGGCTGGCACACACTGTTTACAGTCGGGTAATGGAAAAACTGAGGCGTGAGGCGGTCGAAGATTTCCGTATTGATTTCGAGGATGGTTATGGCAACCGCCCCGATGCCGAAGAAGACCATCACGCTGAGTTTACGGCGCTTGAAGTTGCCAAAGGCATGAAGGAGGGGACGTTGCCGCCATTTATCGGCATTCGTATCAAAACATTCAGCGAAGAACTGAAAGCCCGCAGCATTCGCACGTTGGATATTTTCGTGACAACGCTTGTGGGTGCTACAAACAGCATCTTGCCGCCGAATTTTGTGGTAACATTGCCGAAAGTGATAGCGCCAGAACAAGTGACCGCGCTCGTTGAAATTTTTAAAATTCTGGAAACCAAACTGTCATTGCCTTCTGGCTCACTCAAATTGGAAATTATGGTGGAAACGCCGCAATCCATCTTCGACCCGCAAGGTCGCACTGCTTTGCCCGCCTTTGTTGCAGCTGCCGAAGGGCGTTGCACGGGAGCGCATTTTGGGGTGTACGATTACACGGCTTCGTGTAATATCACCGCATCGTACCAAAGCCTGACGCATCCGGCGTGTGATTTTGCTCGCAGCGTGATGAAGGTTGCGCTTGCAGGAACGGGCGTATGGATTTCTGACGGCGCGACGAATATTATGCCCGTCGGACAGCACAAAGCCAGTGCAGACAAGCCCCTCACCCAAGAACAGCACCGCGAAAACCACGAAGCGGTACATCGCGCATGGCGGCTGAATTTTGAACACGTGAATCATACGCTGATGAACGCCTACTATCAAGGTTGGGACTTGCATCCAGCGCAGTTTCCTATTCGTTATGCTGCCGTGTATTTGTTCTATTTGTCGGAATTCAAAGGTGCAGCTTTGCGCTTAAAAACGTTTATGGGCAAAGCAGCACAGGCAACACTTCTGGGCGACGTATTCGACGATGCAGCAACGGGGCAAGGGTTGTTGAATTTTTTCTTGCGTGGTGTTAATTGTGGGGCGATTACCGAGCAAGAGGCGCTGGAGACTGGATTAACAATAGAAGAATAACATTCGCGCTCGTTTGTGAAAATTCTGAATGCGCGGCGCGAGAACCAATAAAAAAATACAACCTTTAATCCCCCACAGCATGAAAAGTCCAATTACGACACATGTTTTAGATACGTCGCTCGGCAAGCCCGCAAGCGGTGTTGCGGCGATACTTGAGCGATTAGAGGCAGGCGTTTGGTGTGTGCTTGGCAAAGGTGTAACTGATGCTGATGGAAGGATTACGGATTTGCTCCCGCCCGAACATACGCTTCAAAGTGGTACGTACCGCTTGACTTTTGCCACAAGCGAGTATTTTCGCGCTTGCGGAGTCACGGGATTTTATCCGTCGGTGCCGATAGTGTTTGAAATTCACGACCTTTCGCAGCATTATCACGTTCCATTATTAGTAAATCCGTTTGGTTATTCAACCTATCGCGGCAGTTAAATTCACGATAGCTACAACCACCGAAAATCATTTTTTGAAGGAGCATTGGTAATGGAGGCACACATTCAGGAGTGGCTTAACATTGTGGTTCGTTTTGTCCACGTGGTGGCAGCAATCATGTGGATTGGCGACTCATTTTTGTTTATGTTTCTCGACAAAAGTCTGGAACCTTCAACACAGCCTCGCACGGGTAACGTTATTGGAGAAATGTGGATGACGCACGGTGGCGGCTTTTATGAATTAGTCAAACGTCAGTCATTGAGTAAGGAAGAGCTTCCGGCGGTATTGCATTGGTTCAAATGGGAATCGTATTCCACGTGGATTTCTGGATTTATATTACTTATCATCGTGTATTATCTCGGCGGTGCGGTGCTGTTGATAGACCCCGCCGTTGCATCGTTGACCCCTTTACAAGCTGCTGGTATAAGCATCGGTGTTTTGGCTGGCGGCTGGCTTGTGTATGACCTTGTCAGTACGCTTCTCGTCAATCATACCCGTGTGCTTGCGGTAGTGTGTTTTGCCTTTGTGGTAGGCGTGGCTTGGGGGCTGACGCACATCTTTAGCTCACGAGCGGTGTTTCTTCATGTTGGGGCTATGATGGCAACAAGTATGTCTGCTAATGTGTTTTTCAGGATTATCCCCGGGCAAAAACGTATGATGGCAGATACGCTTGCTGGGCGCGAGGTGGATACGTCGTTTGGTGTGCGTGCAAAAGTGCGCTCCACTCATAACCATTATATCACGTTCCCTGTGTTGTTAACCATGTTGTCAAACCATTTTCCACTGGTGTACGGACATCCTCAATCGTGGTTGATATTGGCACTGCTGTGTATTTTTGGGGCGGGTGTAAAACATTTTATGAACGTGAAATCGGCAATTCACCCCGCAATAGCATTACCAACAATAGGAGCGTTTATTGGTATCATGGTGATGACCGCACCTGAAGCCGATGTCGTTCCGACCGCACCCCCACAAGCTGCGAAAGTTTCGTTTGACCGTGCTTGGTCAATCGTGCAAACGCGCTGTGTGACATGCCATGCCGAAAAAACTTCCCATCCGTCCTTTCCCGAAGCTCCGGGCGGCATCAAATTTGACACGCCGGAAAATCTGCAACGTTACGCAGGGCGCATGTATATTCGTGCTGTCGAGACCCGCACTATGCCATTGGCTAATTTGACAGGTATGACCGACGAGGAACGGCGAGATTTGGGGCTGTGGTACGCCCAAGGTGCTTCGATTCAGGCGAAGGAATAACTCTGCAATTCTTTTTCTTATTCTCTATTTCTTACATTCGCGCATCTATCTACGACATTTGGCTCAAACACTTGATATACTATTCATCGGCGACGTGGTTGCCGATGCAGGAATGAAAGCGCTTCGGCAGTACCTTCCCGACCTGAAAGACCGCTATAAGCCCGATGGAATCATCATCAATGGTGAAAACATCACGGGTGGTAAGGGTTTGACGGAAACCGAAGCGAAAGAGCTTTTTGGCATGGGCGCAAACGTGATTACAACGGGTAATCACATCTGGGAAAACTGGAAAGCCCGACCACTCCTTGCTTCCAACAAATTCGTTCTGCGTCCGCACAACTACCCCCGCGAAAACCCGGGAAGTGGCATTGCGCTCGCCACGCTACCCAACGGCGCTCAAATAGGCGTGGTGCAGGTGCAAGGCAGAACCTATATGCAAGCGATTGATTGCCCATTCAAGACCGCCGATGAGGTGTTGGAGCGCTTGGAAAAAGAAACAAATATGATCATTGTGGATTTTCATGCCGATGCAACGGGCGAAAAAATTGCTATGGGCTGGCACTTAGACGGCAGGGTAAGCGCGGTGTTAGGAACGCACACGCACGTGCAAACCGCCGATGCTCGTGTGCTGCCGCAAGGAACAGCATACATCAGCGACGTTGGTATGACAGGTGCGTTTGATTCCGTATTGGGCATGAAAACTGACATTGCGCTTAAACGCTTTATTCTCCAGACAGCTCATAAATACGAGGCTGCAACGGACGATCTCCATATTTCTGGTGCGTGTGTGCGTATTGATGTTCTGCGAGGAAATGCCCTTGCGATTGAATCATTCATGTATCCAAGTCTTTCCTCACGTGCATCATCAGAGATATAATCATTTTTGCTAACAATGACAGCAACTACTCCAATCGTGCAAAGCCCCGTCGTTCCAATCGCGCAGCTTCTTGGCTTGCGTCTGCCGCTTGTGCTTGCATCTGCCTCGCCTCGCCGTAAGGCATTATTGGCACAAATCGGGTTTGAATTTTCGGTGCAACCATCAAGCGTCAACGAGGAAGCGCTTTCTACCTTGCTTGCGCCGGATGAATACGTAAAGACGTTGGCACTGCACAAAGCGCAAGATATAGCGACCGTACAAGCCACACAAAACCTATCGAGCATCATTATCGGTGCGGATACGACGGTTGTACTTGATGGCACGATTTTGAACAAACCCGCCGATGCGTGGGAAGCCGAGCAAATGCTCAAAACCCTGAGTGGGCGCACACATACGGTGTACACAGGCGTTGCGCTGGTGGAGTCAGCGACCAAGCGTTTTTTAAGCGATGCGTGTGCTACAAACGTGACGTTTCGTGCCTTGCAAGACGACGAAATTCGCTCATATATCGCAACGGGCTCTCCGCTTGACAAGGCTGGGGCGTACGGCATTCAGGACGACTTTGGTGCAGTGTTCGTAGAGCGCATCGAAGGCTGTTACTACAATGTGGTCGGGTTGCCGCTTGCAACCTTGTATCGTAGGCTGAAAGAATTTTGTCATTCGTAAATTTGTACGTCACCGAATCGTAAAGCATGAACCAGCGCCATTCGCCTCCACTCAATACCGCACTACTCCTTGCGCCGTGGATACTCACATTTTGTGTGTTCTGGGTGTATCCGCTGGGTTATGCGTTGTTTTTGAGCTTCACGAAATACCAAACATTGACGAATACGGCGGTTTGGGCGGGTATTGACAATTACCGCAGCCTTTTCCGCGACGATATTTTTTGGATTGCGCTCGGCAATACGTCGGTATTTTCTTTTGGTACAATTCCTGTCACAACTGCTTTAGCACTTGCTTTGGCGGTGCTGTTGAGCGGTAATTCCCGTTTGCAAGATTTTTTCCGTTCGGCATATTTTTTGCCATCGGTGACATCGGTGGTCGTGGTTGCCCTAATTTTCACGAATCTTTACAGCGCAAACGGTTATGTAAATGGGCTTTTGCGAACATTAGGCTTGCCTTATCCGGCACGAGGTTGGCTTCAAGAGCCGAGCGCAGCACTCTCTGCCATTATGCTCATGGATGTGTGGATTTCCACAGGATATTATATGGTGTTGCTGCTTGCATCGCTGCAAACCATCCCGAAAGACCTCTACGAAGCTGCGGAGCTTGCAGGAGCATCAAAATGGTATCAATTCCGCCGTATCACGCTCCCGATGCTGCGTCCAGCATTGTTATTCGTGTTGGTTATCAACACGATAAAGTCCTTCCAAATCTTTGTCGAAATTTATGTTATGACCAAAGGCGGTCCGCTTGATGCCACAACCACGCTCATCTACATGCTTTATGTGAATGCTTTCGAGAAACCTGATATGATGGGCTATGCGTGTGCTTTGGCATATATTGTTTTTCTCATTACCCTCGTATTTTCGCTTTTCCAGATGTACCTATTGCAAGTGGATAGGGCGGTTGGAGAATAAAGAAAAATTGCCATGAAAGAACAACTATTTTGGAAAACGCTTCGCAGCTGGCTTGCAGCCGGACGAACGGCTATGCTGTTTGTTGTCGTGGCATCGGAGAAGGGTTCGCCGGGCAATGCAGGTTTCAAGATGGCAGTGACACTTGGCGACGATGAATCAGGCGGTGAGCCGCTTCTGGCGGGAACAATTGGCGGCGGCATTATGGAACGCAACCTGATAAGCGAAGCCCTTGCAGCGCTCCACGCACAAACAACCGTTCGATCTATCCGCAAACTGCATCATTACAACCGCGAAGGTTATGCTCCGTCGGGCTTGATTTGCGCTGGTTCGCAGACGATTGTCACGATATCGCTTGCATCGGCGGATATTTCGGCTGTGGAACGGATTTTTTATGCTTTTGAACAACGCACACCGCTCCTGATGCGGCTTTCACCACAAGGGCTTATGGCACGGACGGGGTTGCAAAATGCGGAGCGATTTCGTCTTGATTTTAGCACAAATGAAGCATGGAACTACGAGGAAAACTGCGGTCAGCAGGATGTTGTTTTTATTGTTGGTGGCGGACACGTAGGCACTGCGCTCTCGCGGCAGATGGCGATGCTTGATTTCCACGTCGTTGTGTTCGATGATCGCACAAACGTTCCCGCCATGCGAACAAACGCCTACGCCCACGAACTCTTGACCGTGCCGTACACAGCGCTTGGGAACTACGTTCAAGAAGGAAATTCATCGTACGTCGTTATTGTGACAACGTCGTATCCGAGTGATGTTCAGGCGTTGGTAGCGCTTGCGAGCAAGAATGTCTGTTTTATTGGGCTGATGGGCAGCGCGGCAAAAATCAAGAGGATTTTTGCCGAGGCAGAAGCGGCGGGCATTTCGCGCGAGCAGCTTGCACGAGTTCATGCGCCCGTGGGTGTGCAGGTTAACAGCGACACGCCGGAGGAAATTGCAGTGAGCATAGCGGCGGAGATTATCGGTGTGAAGAACACGCGTAAAGAAGACGTTGTGAAGGCTTGATTTACTCTTGTTGTTATTATTACTTTGGCAAGTTGGGTTATAGTCCAGATGGAATCTGGGTTAGAGAGAAAAATATCTGATGTGAAAAAGTTATTTTCTTCTGCTGACCGCTTAAAATCTTGTTGTTGATATAGCCATTCTTGTCATGGTGCGCCTTAGAGCAGTTTTTTGAGGATGAGTTTCGCAAAAAAAACTCGGATATGCATCTGCTGCCTTGACAAAATTGATAGAAAGGCATAGCTCAAAGATGCTAAAGAAAGAATAATTGAAGGGAAAAGAAGAACAGAGAGAACGAAGTCTTCACTCTGTTCTTTTTGCAGTGAGTTGATTTTAGCAAGCACCAACAACGGCACCATATTTTCACAGAACGCCGCCTTTTTTACGAACCACTCACTTTTTCCCATGAACCGCCGGAAAAGGAAAAAACCGAACATCGGAATGATTTTTTCTGTTATGGTTGCGAGCAGATCTGCCGCCAACGCTTCACAAACTCTTTTTTATTGGGGCGCGAAACAGGAATCATCATGCCGTTGGAGAGTGTTGCTACTACCTGTTTGCCTTTAAGCTCCCATGAAAGCACGTGTGGAAGGCTCACGATATATGAACGATGTATTCGCATAAACGCAGGTGTTCCGAGCAATATCTCCCAATCGCGTAAGCGACGTTTATCGTCATAAACTGCCTTGCCAATGTCATACACCCGCGACTGATGACCATTTGCTGCCACGCAAAGAGTGTCACAGCGCTGTAGGACTGTTTGTGTGCCGCTTTCGGGGTTCGTGAGCCTGAGAATGAGCGATTCATCAGGAAACAGGGTTTGGTATGCTGCTGCATGACGGCGTAGCGCAATCATTGCTAATGCCCGCCGTAGTGCGTTATTGAGGTCGTCTTGTACAAAGGGTTTCAGCAAGTACGCAGCAGCGGCATAGTTGTTGAGCGCTTTTGCCGCATAGTCTTGTGTGCTGATAAAAATGACCTCAAAATGCCGCTCTTCAAGCAGATCCAGCACCTCGAATCCGCTGCCGCCATGTAAATCAATGTCTAAAAACACGAGTTCTGGTTGATGAACCGTAATGTCCTGTACGGCATCGGCAACGGTTGTGGAGTACGAGCAAATCTCAACCTCGTGTTGGTGCGGCTGTAAAAGGAGTTGCAGAAGAAGTTGATGGACGGGATCATCCTCGATTATCAGAGACTTGATCATGACTCTCTCCGTGAAGTGGTTGGGAAAACGATGGGCTTGTGAAGCATTATACTTCCACAATAAAAAAGGGCGTTGTTCTAAACGCTCTCAATTGAGGTACGACCAAGCACCCACGAGAAGAGGTATAAAAAACACGCCCTAGACGGGGCGTATCTTTGCCGTGTTCTTCTCGTTGAGATTTGGTCATTTTTCAATTAAGAACGCGATAATGATAACGCTGAAAAATTATGTCCGAATGTGCCGAATGATGTTACAAATGGTTCTCTGTAATTGTGAAACAAATAACCGCCAAAGATAAAAAAACAGCCGTAGATACACAACATTCCTTTCCGCCCGCCGCTACAATAATAGTAGGCATTGTCCACAATATTTATTTCCGTTTGATAATTCGCTGTGAGTTTGTAGTTTTCTGAGGGTTTTCCCTCACAAGTTACATCAGCACAAGAACTATAGAGCATGAGTGGGTTATTGATGATGCCCTCACAACCACGAATAAAAAATGATACGCCTGAATATATCCACAGTAGCCATCACAACATTGATCACAACATTAATCGTCGTTATCTTCCTTACTGCTTGCTCCGGCGGCAGTTGGTCGAAGGACGACGAGCGTTTTGTGCAAACCTACACCGACATTCTCATTCTCCGCGAACAATACGCCGACACCGCGCAAGCAAACCCCAAAGTCCGCGAGATGATGCAAAAAAATGGCTACACGGAAGCCTCGTTCCGTGCGCGATTCGAGGAACTCACCGCAAAACCAGAGAAGTTTCGCCAAATGCTTGATTCTGCGCGGGCGCGGGCGCAACGAATCGGCATGGAAAAAACTTCGCCCGCAAATGGTCAACCAAACCAGAAACAACCTTAAACACTGAATCTCTGTGCCGAATTTCTTGTCTCAGGCTTTATTACGCTGATTTTACGCGGAATTCCCATCTGCCTGCCGTATTTTTGCACGTTCTCACTGTGTGAAACCTTTAACACTCAATCAGGTCTTTTCATGGCTACTCCACGCAAATTCACCGTCGGGTTACTTCAGTTTTCGGTCTCGGCAGATGTCAAAAAAAATGTGAACAAAACCGTTCTTCGCATCGAAGAAGCTGCTGACAAAGGCGCACAAGTACTGTGTTTGCCGGAGCTTTTCCGTTCGCCATATTTTTGTCAGCGCGAGGATTTTGAACTCTTCGACCTTGCCGAACCTGCCGATGGCGAGAGCGTTCAAGCGCTTCGCAAGGCAGCAAAGAAGCATAAAGTCGTTATCGTCGCGCCGATTTTTGAGCGCCGAGCACCGGGTATTTACCACAACAGCGCGGCAATTATTGACGCAGACGGTGAAGTGGTGGGTTTTTACCGCAAAATGCACATCCCCGATGACCCGCTTTTCTACGAAAAATATTATTTTACGCCCGGCGATTTGGGCTTCAAAGCGTTTGACACGAAGTACGGGCGTATTGCGACGCTGATTTGTTGGGATCAATGGTATCCAGAAGGGGCGCGGCTTGCGGCATTGAACGGTGCGAGTATTTTGTTTTACCCAACCGCAATCGGTTGGCATCCCGCTGAAAAAAAACGTTATGGTGCGGCACAACGCGACTCATGGCGGACGATTCAGCGCTCACACGCCATTGCCAATGGTGTGTATGTTGGTTCAACGAACCGCATCGGGCTGGAAACTGACCCGCAAAACGGCACAAAATTGGAATTCTGGGGATCGTCTTTTTTGAGTGACCCGCAAGGCGTAGTACTGCACGAGGCATCGGTGGATAAAGATGAAATTGTGATTGGCGAGGTAGATTTAAAACACCAAGAGACGGTTCGCCGCAACTGGCCCTTTTTGCGCGACCGCCGCATAGACGCTTACAGCGACATCACTAAACGGTTTATTGAGTAGAGCTTGCCCATAATCAAGCCAGAAACGAATGAATTTTATACCTAACGAATTTGAGCGCCGAGGCACAGAGCCACGTACTCCGTGGGTAGAAAATCAAGAGAGCATACAATAGAAGGGTGAATTTTATTTCTAAACTCTGCGTCCTCCCTACCTCTGCGGTCATTCTGCCGCAAAGCGTTCGGTGCTCAAACGAATAAATTCTAATCTCAAACCGCATGAATACTCAAAACTCAGAGAGCAATATTCAAAATTTTCGCCAAAATTTTCGTATGCCCGCCGAATGGGAACGACACAAAGCCACGTGGCTCGGCTGGCCCCTGAATCCGAGCGACTGGCCCGGCAAGTTTGTGCCGATTCGCTGGGTGTATGGTGAAATTGTGAAGCAGATTACAAGAGGTGAACTGGCGCGGATTGTGGTTGTAGATGAACGCCACGAACAAGAGGCACGGCGCGTTTTGGAGCGGAGTCACGTGGATATGATGCGCGTGGAATTTTTCCGGCAGCCGATGAATCGAGGATGGATGCGTGATTGTATGCCAGCATTCGTAAAAAACGCTTCAGAGCAGGAAACGGGAGGAATTGAACATGCAGCGATGAAATTCACGTTCAACGGCTGGGCAAAATATCCTGATTGGCAACTTGACAATGCGCTTGCAGGGCGGTTGTTGCCAGAAACGGGTTGGAATATTATTCCCGTAGAAGTGGTGAGCAGTGATGGAAGCAAGCGATCCGTGATGTTAGAAGGTGGAAGTATTGATGTGAATGGTTGCGGGACGTTGCTTACAACGGAAGAGTGTTTGCTCGACCCAAAAATTCAGGTACGGAATCCGGATATGACAAAAGATGATATGGAGCAAATCTTAAAGAAATTTTTGGGTGTGACGAACGTGCTATGGCTTGGAAAGGGCATTGCGGGTGATGATACGCATGGACACGTGGATGATTTGTGTCGTTTCGTGAATCCAACAACAGTTGTGTTGGTGCAAGAAGAAAACCCCAAGGACGAGAATTATCGGGCATTGCAGGAAAACCGTGAACGGCTGGAGGGGATGAGGCTTGAGGATGGTTCAACAATTAACGTTGTGGCATTGCCAATGCCGGAGCCGCTCGTGTTCGATGGAATGCGGCTTCCGGCGAGTTATGCAAATTTCTACATCTGTAATCATGCTGTTCTTGTGCCGACGTTTAACGACAAAAACGACCGTAAAGCGCTTGGAATCTTGTCGGAGCTTATTCCCGATCGTCCAGTGATTGGCGTTCATGCCGTAGATTTGGTGTGGGGCTTAGGAACATTGCACTGCCTGACGCACGAAGAACCTGCGTAATTTCCATCTTCCCCTTCTACATTCTCTCCTATTTTTCCTGTTGCCGAATGCTTCGCAGAACGCCTGCTACGTCTGGTCTGAGAGTCTCCAAATCCAATCCTGCTCGTTGCATATCGGCTGCATATTGTAGTGCTTCCGCATACTGTTGTCGTTGAATATGGATGATAATGAGGTTGATATGGGGATCGGTTAGTTTTTTGTTCAGCGTTCGCGCCTGCCGAAAGAGTTGTACTGTTTCATCAAACGTTGTGGCTGGTCGTTGGGTATAGATAGCGTTCGCAAGTTTGCTATATGCCAGAGCAAGCGTAGAGTCACGCTGAATGCCATTTCTGAGCAGCGCTTCCGCCTCTGCTGGCTTGTCCTGAGCCAATCGGATGGTTCCTATGTGGAGATATGATTCAGCAAGTGAGGGATGCTCTTGCATTGCCTTTGACCAAAATGCTTCTTCCCCGTTAAAATTGGGTGTATGAAACCATGTAATAGCGGCAAAGCAAGCAATGACGGCGTAAGCAACATACAGGGCTTTTTGTTCATGCTTTTTTAGAATGAATTGGCGAGCGCACTCCGCTGTTACGAAAAGAAACCCCACCAACGCCAGATATCCCCGATAATCCAAGTAATCGAAGCGATCACCAGTTGCGCGAATCACCATCGGCGGCAATAAACAGAAAATTAACCATACAAGTCCAAACACAACATTTTGCCAGCCTTTGCGGGCAATGAACAACGCTGCAAATAAGCATCCAAGAGCCACAAAGCCTAATACTGTTGCAAAAATAGAAAATTGGGGATAGACGGAAGGTGCGACGGGAAAGAGCATTTTCCCGCAAAGTTCAGGAATGGTGCGAATATTGAGCCAAAATGCTTTCATACCGATCAGATTGAGCGCAGATGCTTGTCCGACAGAAGTCATTTCGTTCGTTGTTGCCGTTAAAGCAAGCGTTCGTGCTATGAACCACGTACCTGCAACGACTGTCCAGCCTGCAAGTAGTATCAAACTTTGTCGGGAGAATGGACGTTGTTTGAGAACAAGAAGGAGATATAATCCACAGAACGCGGGTAGTAAAATAGCGGTTTCTTTTGTGAGCAAACCAAGCGTGAACCACGCGAGGTGCCAGCAATAATGTTGTGTGGAAGCCGTTTGTTGAAATTTCAAAAAGCTTAAAAACCCCAATAAAACAAACACGGTAAGCATAGATTCGCTTCTACCCGGAATCCAAGCAACGGTTTGGGTTGCAAGCGGGTGAATGGCGAAGAGCGTTGTCAGAACAAGTGCAACGCCATGGTTGTTTTGAAGTCGTATAAGCGTAGTAAATACAAGACAGGACGCGGCAATGTGAAAGATAATATTTGTCGTATGGTACATCCACGTCCCAGACGTATGTATTTGCGTGTCGGTGATAAACGAAGAAAAAAGAATTGGGCGGTATTGTTCCGCAACAATAGACTGGGTAAAGGTTTGAGCAATATTAGAGAGATTTGCAAAATACGACTGATTGTCCAAAAGGTAATACGCATCGTCTAAACGGGTGAAATCGTACGTCAATGTTTTGCTAAAAATCAGAATAATAATGCCGATGAGCCATAAATACGGACGAATTTTTGTAAAAAATGACATTGATTGAGAAATTGAACCTTTTTTAGGAGTTGAAGAGGGTTTTTTCGAGGTATGTTTTGTCATTTTTGGTCAAGGGAAAGTCGAAGAAAAACAGCATTTTTATCCAAAATACAATTTTTTTTCAAAAAGATTTCGATGAAATACAAGCGGGTGGTGGTGTGGTATTTGGGGTAATATTGGGAATGAGTAGAGGAAGAAAATCGGGGGTATTGTAAAAAAACATTTGGAAATCGTTAGCGAACCCCCTAATTTTGTAG
>JANYIG010000061.1 GCA_025358765.1 Candidatus Kapaibacterium sp. | reverse complement strand
GTGGTCGTTCGAGCGGAATGCGGCGTGTTTGCAGGCATTGACCGCGCAATTTCCAGAATTAGCGTTTGTGCTGAATGCCGCTCCACCTGAACGCGGTTCAGCGCAACACTTGGCGGCGATGTTCCCCAATGCTATTGCCGTACTGCCCACCACGCCTGATGTACTGGAATTGTGTGCATTCATGCGCTGCGTGGACTACGTGATAACACCCGACACCGCCATAACGCACATTGCAACCGCTTTTGGTAAGCCGACTGTTGTGTTGTGTACGCCCGTTTCGTCCAGCATTCAATGGATGCCCATCGGAGTGGCATACAGAGCGGTTTACCCGCCAGAAGGCACTCCAGCAGATGCGCCTGTCGAGGCGGTGTTGCCGGATGATGTGGTGACGGCATTTGCAGGCTTGTATAAAGAAATTCAAGTACTTCAAGAAGCAAAAAAATAGAACCTCGTTTCCCCCATTACGCATGCTCAAACGCCTTGAAGCCCTCATAAAACACCTGCTCTACGTTTTGTTTCGTGTTGTGCTGCGAAACAAACCCGTTGCACTGCCGCTTGACGCTCGGAAGGTGCATAAAATTTTGATTTTCCGCTACGACCGCCTTGGCGACATGGTGGTAACAACACCCGTGTTCAACCTGCTCTGTGAACGCCTACCCCATGCGGAAATCCACGTGCTTGCCTCACCGCGCAACGAAGCGCTTTTGCGGCATGATAGCCGTATTGCAAACGTTTACCTGTGGGATGGAACACTCGGCTCGCTTGCCGCGCTACGACCGCTCATTCGTGTGGCATTCCAAACACGGCGCGAACACTACGACCTGATTCTGCCGTTCGTGTTTGGTTCGCAAACAACGATGGCGGGCATCATGGCGAACCTTATCGGCGGCAGCCGTGCAGTAAAGCCAACGCTATTTCACGAAGAACGCCAAGAGCAGTACGCAGCACTGTTCAACGTTCATCTGCCGATTTCATTCAGTACACTCTCGATGGCAGAAATCATCGTGCGCTACACGTGTTTGATGTTTGGTTGGGAGTTTGCACCAGCACTTATTAGCTATGGCATTGCGCTTTCAGAAGAGCATAAACACCGTGCAGAAGAATTTTGCAAGGCTTATACAATCACGCCTGCAAGCACGGTACTGTTCAATCTTTCTGCCGGAAAACATTTTTGCCAATGGTCGGAAGAGCGGAATCGTGCGTTTTTGGAGATGTTCAGCGAACAATATCCGCATCTGCGTGTGCTTCTGAGCGCTGCGCCGCCGGAATACGGTCAACAGCAACGCTTTGCGGACATGTTTCCTAACGTTGTAACAATGCCCGCCACAAACGATATTTTAGACGTTGTAGCATTCATGCGGCACGTGGGGTTTGTTGTCACGCCCGACACATCTATGGTACATTTTGCAACGGCGTTCCGTGTTCCATTAGTAGTATTCTATTCGCAGATGTCGTTTGGCTATGACTGGCTTCCCTACGGCGACTTCCCGTTCCGCACGGTGTTCACCAATGGCGCTGTCCCGTCGGAAACGATTGCTCCAGAGCGCGTAATGACGGAGTTTACAGACTTATATGCCAATGGATTAAACTATTAACGCCGTTCCGTCTCTCAAAGAAGCAAGCGCAATGTTGTGTAAAAATCTGCCATCACGGTTGGTTATCCGCCACATTCACCGTATTTTGCACCTACGTAAAAATCAACCACTTTTTTCAACGTTATTCCATCATTTCTATGAACCGTCTTATGAAAATCGCCAGCCTTAGTGCGCTTTGTGTACTTGCTTTTTGGGTGAGCGCCTGTGACAAGAGTACGACAACCGACCCCATTGTCACAAAACTATCCCCGCCGCAACCTGCAAGCAACCTATTTGCGCTGTCCGCAGATGCCCAAACTGTACGCATACGCTGGAAGGCTTCCAGTTCTGAGAGCGATGCCACTTTTCAAGATTATCGCTTACGGGTGACGAATGCAGCGGGGCAAACATCCGACCTTACCGTTGCAAAAAAAACCAATCCTACGGCAGCCGACACCATTTATATAGCAAACATTGCTGGTTTAACAACAGGTTCCGTCTATTCGTTCGCCGTGCAAGGACGCAATAAAGACACGGTAAGCAGCGCTGTAAGCGTATCGTGGTCGCCCGCAGTGCGCCTGACGATGGCAAACGGCTCTACTATCAAGCTCTATGAAAGCGCGTCCGGTTTTGGGAGTGGCTTAAAAATTCAGGGCGGTGTACCGCAAAACCTGACCGTTGCAAGTGGCAGTCAATGGGACATCGGCATAGATACACGCAACGACGCAAACAACCAGCCTTCGTATGATATTGGATCGCCGGAGCTTCTGTCGTACACAAGCATAACCAGTTTTCGCAAAACGCTCATCAACCGCACCTACTACGTTGGCGTGGATAGTCTGAATCAAGTGTATGATAATCAAGCAATCGCCGCAACGGTAGCGACACGGATTTCATTTACGGCGGAGAAAAAAGGCGTTCTGTTCTCCGGCAAAACGCAAGACGGCAATTTCTTTAAGGTGTACGTGAAAGCGAATAACGGCGCTCTTTTGCAGGGTACATCACCGAACCGCTACGTAGAGGTAGAAATTTCCTACCAACCAACGGCGAACGTGGGCTACGCGCTGTTTAGCGTTCAAAAACCACTTATTGGCACAGGTTCCATCCAAACAATTGCCGAAGGTAATGCTGTTGCTACGCAAGGTTTATCGCGCCGGAAAACGTCTGTCGAGAAGGATTGATACTGTCTGTAGCTGATGTAATTTTTTCTCTGTTTACCAAATACATTGTCAAAAATCATGAAATTCTATCGTTTTATCCTTACTGCTGCAATGCTTGTCAGCATTAGCGCAGCAGTTTATGCACAAACGGCGCAAACAGCGCCAGCATCGGCAACAACCAAAAAAGGCGAAAAAGCGGATGCGCCTGCTGCAAAACAAGCCGCGCCATCGCCCGCATCAACGCCTGCTGCTGCCTCCGCTCAAACGCCGCAAGCAGCTACAAGCACTGCAAGCGGTAAAAAAGTGGTTACGGTTGGCAAATCTACCGGCAAAAAGCCGCTTCGTGGCATGGTGATTAACCTCACGGACTACATTGCGGGCGGCATAGGGACGGTGAATGCAGCACAAGCAGCCGAGGCATCGCAACGGGGCGCAGTGCTGGCGTTCAGACTCGGTATGAGCAAAAGCGGGACAATTTACCTTGTGTCGAAGTCCGATGGAAGCTCTGCGGCGGCGGATTTGGCGCGTCTTGCCGACAATCCCGTCGGCATTGCTGGCAAAACGGTGTCGCGCGGTGGCATGAACCTTATTATTGCTGATGTGATTGACATTATGAAGTAGAAGCAGAAAATTTTCTGCCCCTACTTGTATTACTTTCGTATTTTTGTGCCCGGCATAGCGGCTCGTTCAGAGCACACGTGTCGGGCATTTTTTTGCATCGAACTATCAACCAATCATGATATTATCAACAACAGTATCATTATTCACGACAAACATTCTCTCGGAAGCACAACGTGTTTTTGCCGATGAAATTACTGCGTTACAACAGGCGCAGGCACGTCTGTCGGAGCCATTTGTTCGAGCGGTAACAACGATGTGGCAAGCGCGGACGGTGCTTGTGTTTGGTGTGGGCAAATCTGGGTTGATTGGGCAAAAAATCTCCGCAACGCTTACCAGTACTGGAACGCGGGCAACGTCTATTCACCCAACCGATGCGCTCCACGGCGACATTGGCATCGCCGAGCAGGGTGATTGTTGCCTCTTGTTATCCAAAAGCGGCTCGACTGCTGAACTTCTGGCGCTTATGCCGACGCTCAAACGGCTGAACCTACCTACGATTGGACTGCTTGGTACGCTGGATTCACCACTTGGGCATTTGTGCGACATTGTGCTTGACGGTTCTGTTTTGCGCGAGGCGTGTCCGCTTGGCGTAGCGCCGATGTCCAGTACAACGCTGGCGCTCGTCATGGGTGACGCGCTGGCGGCAGCATTGATGAGGGCACGAAATTTCACTGCCGAACAATTTGCCGATGTTCACGCGGCGGGGCAATTAGGCAAAAATCTGACGCTCCGTGTGCGAGATGTGATGCACTCCGCAGGGAATATGCCCGTTGTGCGCTATCCGTCAACATTTCGGCAGATTTTAACGGAAATCACCGCAAAAGGACTTGGCTGCGTGTGTGTGGTGGATGAACTCGCACATTTGGTGGGCATCGTAACCGATGGAGATATTCGCCGAACGTTAGAACACGACACAAATTCCGATGCAAACCATCATACAAATCTTGACGCACTCACCACCGACGACCTGATGACGCGCCATCCCGTCACCACTTCGCCAGAGGCGCTCGTTGGTGCGGCATTAGCACAAATGGAGCATCGCACAAAACAGATCAATGTTTTGCCCGTCGTTCGTGATGACGGCACGTGTGTGGGCGTTGTGCGCGTACATGATATTGTGCGGACGGGAATGTGAGAAGACTTCAAAAACAATCAATGACGAATCATCCAATGACCAAGGACAAAGTAACCCATAAACGTTGGTGGCTGCGTGGCTGGCTACCCTACATCTGGCTTATGGCGCTTGTGCTGGCTGTCTATGGGCAAACGCTTTTATACAAGCTCACGGATTTTGGTGATAGCACCTTGCGTGACAACCCCACACTCAGCCATTGGTCAGACATTCCGCGCACGTTCGTTTTGTCCGTTTCGAGCCAGACCGATGGTGCGGAGAATCAGATATATCGCCCTGTGTGGCTTGCAAGCATCATCGTCAACAACGCACTTCAAAATAAAAGCGCCGAACAAACCCCAGCAACCGCTTACCATGCAGTGAATCTGGGGTTTCATGCGGTGGCGTGTTGCCTTCTGTTTGCGCTGCTGATAGCGTTTGGCGGAGAACGCCTACCGTCATTGCTGCTTGCGGCAGTGTTTGCCGTGCATCCACTATTAGTACAAGCAGTGGCGTGGGTTCCCGGGCGAAGTGATTCGATGATGACGGTGTTCGTACTGACGGCATTACTGGCACTTGTCCGATTCACTCAAACACATCACCATAAACAGAAAAATATCTGGCTTGCTTGGCACGGCGTGGCATTCGCATTGGCGTTGCTGACGAAGGAAACATCGGTTTTTATGCCCATTATGGGTGGTTTGTATCTATACTTCATTGCTCACGAAAAACTCGCCTCTCGCACCATGCTTACATTTGGAGCGATTTGGCTTATACTTATTGCGGCGTATTGTGTGGTGTCGGCAATTGTTCCGACCGATGTCGCGCAAGGTGCGTGGCAAAGTGCGTGGCAAAGTGCGTGGCAAGGTGCATGGAAGGAATCGCTCAATAACCGCTCTGCGTTTGGCATAGAATCACTCGCACTAAACTGGCGGACAATGCCGGAACTCGTCGGGAAAATGGTGCTGCCCGTGAACAAATCTGCCTTAACTGAGTGGAGCGTGATTTCAAGCGGTTTGGGCGTTCTTGTTTTGATTGTGTTATTTGCTGTTCCGTTTGTGATTCCGCGTCTGATTGCGGGCATTCGCCGTGAATGGCTGTGGTTCGGCATCGCATGGATACTTGTATTTATGATTACGCCAATGCTCCGTCACCCACTCCACACGGGCGAAGAGTACCAATATCTCGAAAGCCAAGCATACTTGCCGCTTGTGGGGTTACTCGTCATGATTGCAGAGTGCTGTAGGGCGCTTTTTATTGCAGAACATGTTATTGCAGAGCGTAGGCGCAAGGCAGTTGTTATCACACTTGGCGGTATTATTGCTGTGTTCGCGCTTTCAACGGTGCTTTATTCGGCGCGGTTCCGTAGCCCAGCTATGTTTTGGACGAATGTATTGCGCGACCATCCGCAGTCAGCCACCGCCAACAGCCGCGTTGGGGGAATTTTATTAGAGCAAGGTGACCGCGAACACGCCGAAGAATATTTGGAAAAAGCCGTCCAACTTGCGCCGCAAAACGTCCGTTGCATCACGAGTTTGGCGGCAATGCACTTGCAACAAAAACACCTGAACCTCGCCGAACAGGAGCTTCGGCAAGCATTGACGCTGGATTCGACATACTCCGAAGCGCTCTACAATCTTGGCTATATCATGCAGATTCGTGGACAACGCGCGGCCAATGATTCTGCGTTTTTTGCACAGTCGCGGGGGTTTTACGAAAAAGCCCTTCGCTCCAATCCGCTCCATGCGAATGTGTATGCAAATCTGGTGCTGCTCAGTATTAGCCAGACACGGATGGAAGAGGCGTTGCGGTGGATTGGCGAAGCTCGAAAGCGCGGCATTGATATTGCCTCCACCCGACCAGAATTGAGACTGCTTATGCAAATGCAACCACAACGATCACCATGAAGACAACGACAACTTTGATTTTCCCTCATCTCAGCCTTCTCCCACCACGTCTCCGTGGGGGAGAAAGAGCCAGAATTTTGCTTCTCAGCATTGTTGTCATCATGCTCTGCCTTCCTGCAACCGTATTCAGCCAAAAAGCAAAACAGCTTCCCGTGCGACCATTGAAGCCAGTGCCAGCGACGAGCGCAACCGTTACGGCAACAGCAGCAACATTACGCTCAACCAATGCAACGTTGCGCTCAACCAATGCAAATGTTAGCACGAACGCATCATTACGCTCAACAGGTGCAACCGTCACAACTACTGCAACAAAAGTCGTGAAACCCGCACTGCCGCCAGTAGCGCAGCTTGTTGCACACGGACGTTTTTTCATTACCGCCACACATGCCTATCTGACTATTGCCAAGCAAGATTTTCAAACGCAGGATTATAGCGGTCTTACGGATATTCTTGCGGCACGATTGTCCGCATTCCCGTTGTTTTTGGGCGGGCAGGGCTTGTTCAATCATCTGTCCGTACTCGGTGCGTCGCCACGTGATGTTGCCGTGATGCTGAACGGCAGAAATATGAACGATGCGGCGTTTGGAGCATTTTTGTTGGATCAGTTTCCGCAGGAAATGATGGATTGTGCAGAAATTTTTATTGGCTCAGATGCGGCAATTATCGCGGACAACGCGGCGGGCGCGGCGATAAACCTTCAAGAAATCCGGCATAATACGCGCCGCCCTTTCACACGGATATGGTTTCAGCAATCTGGAGCGGGGACTTTTGGCTCCTCGGACGGCACATTAAGTTACAACGTAGCAAACGACTGGAACCTTACGCTCGGCTACCGACGGCAAAGCACCGACGGGCAATACGCCAATTCAGGTGTGGATGGCTGGAACATTCGTGCAATGTTGCGTTGGAGCGCTTCGTCCAATGCAACACTTTCACTTTCGTATCTGTACACACAACACCGCATGAACCTGAACGGCGGCTTGGAATCAATTCGCAGCACAGACGCTGTTTTACAAATAGCAAATTCAACCTTGTTTTCGCAGTTGCGCGACAATCAAAACCGACACGACATAACACTCACAGGCAGCCTTTTTCTCGACGAAAAACATAGAAGCGCTGCTTCCGGTTCGGTGTTTGTGGGTACGATGTTATGGGAACGTGGCACGGGTTCTGGTTCTTCAAGCATTTTTTCTGCGCCAGCGCTGCAAGACTCCGTCATTTCCTCGACGTTTTCAACACTCTCTATTGGCGCGGCGGGGCGGATTGAAACGCAAGTACGGCTTTCGGCGCTGACGTTAGCCCTAACTGCTGGCGGAAACATCGGGTTTGAGCGCGTTGGAGACAATGCGTATTTGGGATTTGGTACAACAACTGTCGGCAAAGGTGCTGCACGGGCGCTGTTGGGCGGGTTTGCGCGGGGAGAATTAGACGTATCTGGCACGGCGGCACTCAGCGGCGGCGTACGGTTATCGCTTGTTGGTAGTCAACCACAACTGAGCATTGGTGCGAAGTTGAGCATCTTTTTCGACGAACGCAAAGAACGTGGAAGCCTCTTTTTTGCTGACTTGTCGCGGAGTTTTCGCAATCCCTCGGTGATGGAAGGGTTGGATCTCAGTCCTGAAGGGCATTTGCTGGCAGTAGCGGGAGTTCGGATTCAGGGCAAAACATTCTCTGCGGAAGCGCTTGGATACTATCGGGTAATCACAAACCCCATCCTTGCTACGTCCGAAACAATCTCGCGGACAACCGACGTTGTGCAATTATTGACCACGCGCTCGTTTAACGGCGAAACTGTTGGTATCAGCTCCCGCACGGTGCTTGGTGCTTCCGTGAGCGCCCAAACGCGGCTTTCGGGTGTGTTGGGCGGAAATCTTCTGCTTTCGGGTTTTGTACAAGGCGCGTACTCAAGCGACACTGCGGCGGACAAACGTTTTCCACTCCTTTTCGCTGGCGTTTCGGCACAGTACGAGTATATTGTCGGACGCAGTATTCTTCGTATTGGCGTGAGGGCAAACGGCATGACAGCATTTCGTGGAGAGCGCTTTGTGCCGACATCATGGAGCTATATTCCGTCGAACTACGACCAAAGCACGACGAGCAACGGCATTGATATTATCGCTGGAGCGGAAGTCGGAAATGCGTATATTCGCGTGACATATCAAAATTTACTCGACCAAAAAACATTCACCGTGCCGCTGTACCCAATCTACGGCAGAAGCCTGAAATTGGGTCTTTCTTTTACGATTTTGGATTAGTTTTGAACCGCCCGATTCGTTGGCATATCATTCTCATAAATGAAGCACCGCATACATTTACATTTTTTTTCGCTCTACACTGCGTTCATGCTTGTGGTACTTGAATTGCTCTGCACCACAACCACGCAAGCACAAGTCTCTGTTCAATTACGTGATACTGTCGTAAAGCGTGGTGACGCAGTACAAATACCTGTACGCGGCATCATCTCGGCTCCCGTTGGTAAACTTGATTCCATACGCCTTGTGGTGCGTTATACGCCGTCGTTGCTCGGATTGCGCTCGGTAGAGGGTGGCAGCACACGAACATTTCAATGCCCTACACCCCGCGTGGATAGCCAGTTTGTGAGTTTATCTACGGGTTTCCTCCAGATTTCTTGCAACACACTTCTCAAACCGCAAAACCCGAATGATACCACGACGTTGTGTGTACTCAATTTTGCAACACGGGCGGCGGCAGATTCCATTGCGCGGGTCAATGTGGATTCCATTTTTATTAACGGTCGCCCGCAAGTATTGCTTGCATCACGCCCCGCAACGATTACCGTGCGTGGAACGCCGTTTGCGCCAATTCCTATAGACAATCTTTCAGCGAATTATCCGAATCCGGTTCTCCTTGCCACAACCTTTGCGTACAGCATCTCGGAAACAACACCCGTGCGATTTACGGTGTTTTCACTTTCGGGACAAATTATGACGGAAATCCCTGAATTAACACGCCCGCCCGGAACGTATGTGCTTGAGCTACCGGTTCCCGCAACGGATTATGCAAACGGCGTTTTTATCCTTCGTATGACCACAAACAAAGGCGTATTCCACCAAACATTCCAGATATTCCGCTAAGGAAACCATAACGCCTATATTGCTGAACCACCGAAAACATCATCTGCACTTGGTAATTCCACAATGAATGTCGCTCCATGCCCTTGTTCGCTTTCGCACCAGATGCGTCCGTGTTGCAAGTCCATCAATTTTTTCACGATAGACAAACCCAAACCCGTTGCATGCTCGTCACCAGTGGGCTGCGCGGAAAGTCGCGCGAATTTGCGAAAAAGTTTTTTCTTGTCGTCTTCACTCAAGCCCGGACCCTCGTCTTGTACTTCCACTCGCCCAAAACGCTTGCCGTCCGCCCCCGTATTACTTGATAAGCGTACCCAAATATGCTTCCAGTGCGGAGAATATTTGACGGCATTAGAAATAAGATTGTCCGCCACCTGCATCAGTGCTTGTTCGTCTGCCATTACATTCAAAGAAGGATAGTCATGCACACACTCGTAATGGAGGATGATACCTTTTTCTGCAGCTCGTTCTTGATAATCTTCCACTATAGGAGCTAACGCGGTGAGGGTGATCGGGCGGAGTTTTATCCCTATAAGCCCGCTTTCAATGCGATTCACGTCTAACAAATTGGAAATAATATCCATCATTTGCTCGCTTGCACCGATTATCATCTTGACAAAACGTAGCTTAGAAACATCGCCCGCCAAATGGCGTTCGAGAATTTCCGCGCTGGATAAAATACCTGCAAGCGGATTTTTCAAGTCGTGTGCTGCAATCCCCAAAAATTCATTTTTTTCGGCGTTGAGTTGCACAAGCTCAACCGTCCGCTCTTCCACGCGGGATTCCAGCGTTTTGTTGAGCTGTATAATTTCTTCATGTGTTCGTACTTGTTCACTAACGTCACGCAAAATGACAAGTATCATCACCCTATTGCCGTATCGGAAGGATGTAATCGAAGAATCCATCGGAAACTCGGATCCGTTTTTGTGAAGCCCAATTTCTGTACGTACACGATGCTGAAAAGGGGCATTATTGATAAACTGCTTTATGCGCTCTATATGCATATCACGGAAACGCTCGGGTATAAGTAAAAATAATGGTGTACGGGCGAGTTCCTGTTCAGTATAACCAAACATATCTTGCAATGCTGGGTTCGCAAGCACAACGCGCTGGTCTTCGTTAAGAAGCACTAACCCGTCCATCATTGAATTGATAATACTTTGAAGCTCTTGGCTGGTCTCCGTGAGTTTGAGCATCATTTCTTTCTGCTCAGTGATGTCGCGGGTAACGCCCAATAGTTTTGTTACTTCGCCAGTCGTAGGGTCTCGCATGGGTGCAGCATGAGTTTCTAACCAACGCCGTGTGCCTTTCAGCCCTTGTATTTCAAAACTCAAAACACCGTTTTCGCCTTTCATCACCTGTTTATGCAACGCACTAAATGCAGAGCGGTATTCAGGAAGAATGAAGCTTAAAAGCGTAGTCTCTTGCACTTCCTTGAGTGATTGCGCTTCAAGCATAAAAAGCCCTGCCGCGTTCATCTCTACGAGATTGCCTTTAGGATCAACAATTTTGACACATTCTGGCTCGGTCTCAATAATTATCCGTAAATGCTCTTCGCTCTGGCGTAATGCTTCTTCCGATCGCTTACGCTCAGTGATGTCGTTGAAGGCAGTAAAAATCGCTTGTTCACCCTCGAAATCCAATGGTAGTGATGATACTAATGACCACTTCTCCTCGCCGGACGCGGATCGCAGTTGCACCTCCATGTTGTTGACTCTGCCATTCGTCATTAGCTCTTCCACAAAATGCTGCCGCTCTTCAGGGTGAACATAAAAATTCAAACTCGCTGGATGTTTGGTAATATCCGGCGATAACGCCATGAACTGCTGTAGCGGTTGGTTATTAAAAAGAGCTTTCCCATCGTGTACCCGCGTAACGGCAATGGGAATAGGAATAGCTGACAGCAATGATAATAAACGGGCGTTTGATTGCTCTAATTGTTGCTCTGTGGACTTAATTTGCGTAATATCCACCATCGCTCCCCGTAGCCGCTTTGCTTTGCCGTTTTCGCGTTCGACGCTGACAACATCGCGCACCCACACCACATTGCCATCAGCTTTAAGAAAGCGATACTCAATGGAATACGTATCGGCAACACTGGCACGTTCTTCTGCAAAGGCAAAAACGCGATCGCGGTCGTCGGGGTGGATATGGTCAAGCCAAAACATTGTATAGCTTGCCCATTCTTTCGGATCATAACCCAACATTTCTTTCGCCTGAGCGCTGATGAAATTCACTTGATGAGTTTCCGCATCGGCTTCCCAGAGAATCACGTTCACCGCGCCAACAAGAGTTTCATAAAAATTGCGAGCGTTAAGGATTTCGTCTTCAAGGTGCTTACGCTTGGTAATGTCTTGGAATGCTCCGTAGATTCGCACGATATTGTTACTTTCGTCTTTTTCGCTTTTCCCTATCGCCCGTAACCAGCAGTGTTTTCCTTTGGCAGTAATAAGGCGTAATTCCAAATCAACCGATTCTCCTTCCGTTAAAAGCCCGCCTAAAGCAGTAGCAGCCGTCGCCTGGTCATCGGGATGGAAATAGCTCATTGCTTGTGTAATTGTCGGTTTCGTGTCCGATGGCAATTCATAAATGTCATTAGCCCCTTTCGTCCAGTGAAACGTGTCTGACTTCACGAAATACTCCCACCCTCCAACACGAGCCAGTGTACCGG
>JANYIG010000039.1 GCA_025358765.1 Candidatus Kapaibacterium sp. | reverse complement strand
CAATGCGGCATGACGGATGTTGCCGACGCTGGATTGAACGCAATCTTCACGGTTTCGCCCAATCCCACTAATGAGCGGTTAACACTACAAGTACGCGCAACAACAAGCGGCGAAGGAATCTTTAGATTAGTAAATATGCTTGGCGAGGAAGTATTTCGACGTGAACAGTCGGTGAATGCAACAGAGCTATTGCGGCAGGAGATAGATATGACGCGGTTCCCAGCAGGAATATACGTCGCAGAATGGCGCAACGGAGCAACAAGAACGGCGCGAAATATCGTGAAATACTAAAATGTCGTTGTAGGTTCCTCTTAACACACAAATGCCTACGTACCGCATGAAATCATGATTGTACGTAGGCATTATTGTTGGTCGTCATCGTAAAGATTGAACCTCTCGTCCAAATGTTCACGAGTACAAACACCGTAAAAGCCGCCGTTTTGCGACGGGCAAAATGGTTTCATGGAAGGGGAACTCCAGTTCAGTTGTGAATGAATAGGTTGCGGGATTCGGCAATTCTGGATATTGCTTCATCAAGTCTAATTTCATGCTCTGTGCCGGCTGCATCACAAGCGAATGCTGGAGCGACTGCATAACGGTAGTCTTCAAGCTGCGGTAGCGTTCGTTTGCGTGGGTGAAAATAGACACCTCATATTTGATGCAATGAACTTTGCTCGAGGCGTTATCGGGAACAAAAAAATAGCCTTCTTCCAAATACGTCGGCAAAATCCCCACCACTTCTACCGCCAAGTTTTCGTCAACAAACTCGAACATCGTCTTGCCTTCTTCAATCGTCTGCTGGATGTGCGGTAACGCCCAAACAATCAGCTCCAGAATATGCTCGAAATCGCTGTCGTGGAGCCGTGATTGGTCGTAAATGGCGGTATTATTTTGCAAATCAACGTCTTTCAGGCGTTTGGGTACAAGTGCTTCTAAAGCATCAGCGCTCTGCGAGATGGATTGGAGCGTTCCATAGAGGTCAATCAATGCACTCAGGTCAGGATAGATGCGATTCTGATGAAAATTCGATTGAATCTTCTTCAATCCGCCCATCACTTGAAACTGCGTTTTTTCCACATCATGCACAGCACCGATAAACAGGTTTAAGGATAAGGGTTCCATAGAGCAGTCCTCCTGTGAATAAACAACTAATGAATTGAACAAACGAATGTTACAACAAAAATCGCTCAATGTCAAGGTACTAAAAGTCACTACCGCAAATCATCCCAGCTTATGTAAACCAGGACTCAAACTATCCGTCAAAAAACATGCCAGTACCCGTGCATAAGCAGGGGCGTAAGGAAGAGCGGCAAAACAGTGCGGGTAAACGGGACATTTTTCGTAAATTTGTCGCAATTCAATACATCTCTCTCTAAGCTATCGTTACGAGTTATCGTTACGAGCTATCATAGCTTTTCACACGCTCTTTTTCAGAGTATAAATACAAGGAATTTTTGATGCGTATTCGCACTGCAATCGCAGTCGTTGCATTGCTTTTGGGCATGCAAACGACGGTATTTTCGCAAAAACACGTTGCCCGTGTGCTGCAAACCACTATCAACAGCAAAGACCTCGAACCAAGTGCTGAGATGAAAAAACAAGCCGAACAGCAATTGACCGTAGCGAACTATAAAAAATGGGCAACGGACGTAAAATATATAAATTTGGCATCGAAGGTGTTAGAAATACTCCAAGCACAGTTCGTGAAGGATAAAGGTATAAGCGTTGCAGCAAACGAGGTGGATTCATTTTTCGATTATTCCACTAAAGCCCGTGACATCCAGAAAAGCCAAGCGCAGCAAGCACTTGGCGAGCTTAATAGCAAGGTAGCCAGTGGAAAACTCACTGCACAAGAAAAGGAGCAAGCTGCGGGCATTAAAAAGCAAATAGAGCAACAATTATCCGTACTCTCGCAACCCGCACCCAAACCCACACAAAAAGAACGTGAGTACGCGGAAAAGATCGTTCGCACGTGGAAATTTGACCAGATGGTGTACAAACAATACGGTGGTCCGGTAACAGCAAATCAGATGGGTTTCCAGCCTGTAGGCGCATATAAGAAGTTTTTGGAAGATGAAGAAAAGAAAAAAACGTTTGAGATTACCGATGGCTCCTACAAAAAGAAATTCTGGGAGATTCTCACACCCGGTAAAAATGCGAATCTTGTGCCGCCGGACAAAGTAAATTTCAACAAACCATGGTGGGTGTTAATGGTAGAAATGGCGCAGGCGGGCGGTAAAAAATAGGCTCCAAAAACGTCTGCGCTGACCTGTTGCATCATCTGGATCTGGCTGGGTTTTCAAATCCGATACCTCCGTGTTTCTTATGAAGAAATTATGTTCTTTTCCCCTTGCGGCACTTCTTGGAGCCACACTGCTTCTGCTCAGTACGGCAGGAATAGTAAAAGCGCAAACTACGGCACAGACGCTCGCTTTTAGCGCTGCCTCGGGGTCTGATTGGCAGATAACTGGGAATTGGGGATTGGTTGGACAATATCCCGGCAAAGATACTTTCAATGTAGCCACTGCCTACAATGCCCAGATTAACACGGAGGTGACTATTAATAACGCAACTCCGACATTCCCAATCGGTAGATTGTCGATCAATGCTGCCACAACGCTGAATGGTACAGGTACGCTCACAATTGGTGACCTTGAAATCAATGCTTTTCTGACCGTTGGCTCCGATTTGAATATCGTTGTGGAAGGTGTCGTGGATGTTTTTGTTATACGTAGTATTACCCTCTCCACCAGCGCAACAATTCGCTTCAACAGAACGACGGCGAATACTTTTCTCCGCCCGAAACAACTCTTTCCTGTTGGTGTCCTTCGCTCTACTATTATCTTCGGACCGAATGCGAATGCGGGTATATTTCCGGCTGACCTCTTCTCTCCGTTGATGATCTCCAATATCCAAACGCTTGGGGCAATGACGATGCAAGGTGCCGCCTTTAGTATGGCTACTGCTGGCGGTGCGCTTACCCTTGCTGAACAACTCGCCGTGACTTCGGGTACGATAGTAACGCTGAACCAAACGGCTGCTAATTCGCTCAATGGTATAGGTAAGCTGAATTTTACCGCCTCTTCGTCCACACTTGCATTGGGCAGAGGCTTTAACGGTGGCGTTATTCGAGGCGACAATTTTGTTGAGCCATTTTCTGGTACGCTTATTTTGCAGGGAACACAAGCGACTGTTGGCGGCATTGCTCCGACGACCACGTTCACATTGGTCGGTCGTTTGTCGCTTGGCGACGGCGGCGATTCTGCGCGGTCGGGAGTATTCGCTATGAGTGGTGGTGGCGCTGCCGATGCTCCCTATCCAGCAAATGCGTTTGACGGTCCGACGGTGTTGTTGATAGATGCCAATTCCACGTTGCGTTTGAATCGTAAAAAAGCTGGTGCTGTTGTTGGTCGTGCATGGTTTCCATTAGCAAAGAACACTTTTAGCTATATTCAAGGACAGAACAATACGTCGGTATTGGAATTGGCTGATAGTTTTAATAGCAATACATTCCCGGCTGGAAATACAGCATTTACGCCAACATCAGGTACGTTGACAGTAAATTCGGCGGTAAATCCATCATTAAAACCTGTAGCTTTTACTGGTCGCTTGCGTATGTTTGGTTCAAACGCACTTCCGGGTGGTGGTGCGGATACATTCCGTGATTTACCAATGAGTACGACTTCTACGCTTGAGCTTGGGG
>JANYIG010000028.1 GCA_025358765.1 Candidatus Kapaibacterium sp. | reverse complement strand
CGTTATGGGAATGTCTGTTACCCGAGGCAAACGGGCAGTAGCACTCACATCGGAGGTTGTGGAGTCTTTAGTCTTATCATCAAGGTCAGCCGTAACGTTCAGCAATCCTTTGAACGCTCCCTCAGCGCCCGGTCGCGCACGTAGAATCACGGTTACCGTATCTGCTTTCCCCATGTACAGAGGGGTTATGCTCTCGGAATGCAGGCTAAATGCCCCCCCGCCGCTATCAGGCAATTTAACATTGACCGTTGCAGTGGTTTGACTACGATTGATAATGAGCGCCGTTGTCAGCGTCGAACGCCCAACACGAACCGTACCAAAGTTTGCAGCAATAATTTTAAGCGGCGCACCTAAGCCCGTCAACAGTCCCTCCTCAGTCCGTGTTTGCCGCTGCCCGCTTTGCGTGACGAACGTCAACGCCACCGATGCCGTCGTAACACCAGTACGCTTGGGACGGAAAAAGACCGTAATAGCCACGTTTTGCCCAGCATTAATCCGTAAACCACTAATGCCCGGAACAAATTCTGTTTTGAAAACATTACCGACATCGTTGGTAATAACAAAATTTTCCAACGTAACGGGTTGATTACTCACATTCGCAATTTCCACGCGCGTTGGCTCACTATCGTCGTCTAAGACCACACGACCAAAATTCACCGACGTTGCAACCACCGTCAGCCCTTGCGGAACCGTTTTGAAGTTGCCTACATCCGACCAAGGACCAACCCCACCAGCATTCCGCGCCCGCACACGCCAGAAGTACGGTATGCCGTTGTTCAAACCCGTTATCTGCCCTTGTGTCACGTTAGACGTGATAGACGTTGTTATAATCGAAAAATCGGACGACAACGATACTTGCGCCTCGTAAAAACCAGCGTTTGCCGTTGCGCTCCAGCGCAATACGGGCGCAAGCGGCAGATTGAACGAGCCATTCACGGGAAAAATAAGCGTTGGTCTGGCTGTTGGCGCAATCGGCAATATGAATTGCACACGTAATGGGCGGCTAACAAGCGTCAAATCCGTCGCTTGCGTATTGGTGATACGGCAGATGTACGAACCCGTGTCGGCAATGGCAAACATTGGAATCGTGAACGTAGAATCCAAACTTGCATCGCTCACTGCCGTACCATTTTTGAACCAGCGATAGCGATTGCTCAGTCCACCGACGGACACGCTAAGAGTGAACGGCAAACTTACCACCGCCACCGTATCACGAGCTGTCCCCACTGTGTCTTGCGGAGTATAGATAAAACTTTCAACAGGCAGATTTGGCTCCACATCTTGGAACGTGAGCGCGTTTGCGGCAATATTGAGTGATGTCAAACGACGAATTTTTGTTGCAATTGCTGGCACAGACGTTAAGCGGTTCGAGGCAAGCGACAGCGTTCGGAGGCGAATAAGGTTTCCAATCTCATTCGGCACAGCGCCCGAAAAGCGATTAGAATCCAAAAGCATCGTCACGACACTACTATCCAAACGCCCAATTTCTGCGGGTATAACGCCACTCAAATCATTTTTCGTTAGAACAAGTGTCTTCAAACCACGCATGTTTCCAAGCGTTGTAGGCAAAGCACCACTCAAACGATTGTACGCCAGATTCAGCGTTTCAAGGCTGCGAAGGTTACGGAAAACATCTGCGCCAATGGCACCGCTCAATTGGTTGTTGTTCAATAAAAGTTCGCGCAACGTGGTCAGATTGCCAAACGAAGCCGGAATTTGCCCCGTAAGGCGGTTATTGCTCAAATTCATCCGCTGTAACGCCGGAAGTGCCGTCACCATGCCGTCTGTCGGATTGCCGCCTGTCGGGTTTTTCACGCTGAAAAATGTGGCGACAGCCCCAAGATTACTCGGAATCGTACCACTCAGTTGATTATTGTTTAGCAACAACACTTGCAAACCAGCAAGATTGCCGATTGCCGACGGAATAGAATCTGTAAAGCGGTTCACACTCAAATCCAACAATGTCAGGTTTATCGCGCCAGCAATACACGACGAAATCGCACCGGACAGGTTATTTCGGCTTAAATTCAGTTCGCGCAGATTCGTCAGGTTGCAAAATGATGCGGGGAGAGTGCCGCTCAAACCAAGCGGATTTAGTGTTGCCGTCGTGCCACTCAGGTCGAGGATGAGCAGGGTTTTCAGCGAACCGATGCTGTCCGGTAATGCGCCCGAAAACCGATTGCCGCTCAAACGAAGCTCTTGCAGATTCGGAAGCGTGGTCAAGAAATCGGGAAGACTGCTGACAAAGGCATTGTTAGTCAAGTTTAGCACCCGCAACTCACTCCACGCGGCTATTGCTGCGGGTAGTGTACCCGTCAAATTATTGCCAGAAAGTTCTATTTTACGAACGCGGTTATTGTCCATCGTCACGCCGTACCACGTGTTCATCGGTGCAGCAGTGAGCCAGTTCGTCTGGTTCGTCCAATTAGTCCCACCAGATGTTTGATAAAAACTCACGAGCGCAAGCGAATCTATTTGAAGCGGTGGCAAAACACGGAATTGGTCGGTGGAAAATGTCGTTCCAAATGGTGTTCTAATACTCACCAACCCAGTAGCACCATCGCCAAGCGTCGCCTTAATTTGCGTAGGCGAAACAATAGTGTAGCCAGTCACCGAAACGCCACCAAAACTTACCAAGTTCGTATTTTGAAATCCTGTCCCTGTAATCGTTACCGTGCTGCCCGGGCTGGCAAGTGGCGGTGCGATGCCCAAAATCACGGGCGGTGCAAAAAACGTAAACGGATTTGCGAACTGGCTTTTGCCGCCGGAGCTTACCACCTCAATCGTTCCCGTCGAAGCATAGGCGGGCAATGTGACCCGAATCGTGTTGTCCGTCACGACAATAAACGTGGGGACAAACACGCCGCCAAAACGGACAATATTCACTTCGGAAAACGCCATACCGGTAATCGTCACCACCGTGCCGGCCGTGCCGGAAAGCGGTGTTACGTTCGTGATTGAAGGCGCAAAGACGAGATTATTAAATACTTTATCGGACGACGTAACGCCACCTGCGGCAGAAATCGTAATCACGCCGCTTGTGGAAATCCGCCCCACAACAACCGTTATTTGCGTGGTGGAATTAACAACATACTCCCGCACGGGAGCATCACTCACACGCACATCGGTAACGTTGCGGAAATTTTGCCCCACAATGGTCACAATCGTCCCACCCGTGCCGTTGGTGGGCGTAAAATCCGTGATAACGGGTGGCGGCACAAGCGTGAACGGCGTTGAAGATTCCACCGCTCCGGCTGGATTAACCACACGCACAGGCTTACCGCTCACACCACCTTTGCCAACAATCGCCGTAAGCACCGAATCCGACACAATCACAAAACTTGCAGCCGAGACCCCACCAATCAGCACATCTGTTACTGCCGTGAAATTTTTCCCTGTAATCGTCATCGTGCTGCCTGCACCGCCAACGCTTGGACTGAAGCTCTTGAACGAAAGCGGCAATGCGTAGCGGAATATCGTTGCTGACGTGACAACCCCGCCGGGTGTGGTAATTGTCACAAAACCCGTTGCACCCGTGCCAACAACCGCCGTCAATGCACGGTCGGAGCCTAAACTCACAGCAATCGCCGGAGCATTACCAAATCTCACCGTTGTTGCTCCCGTCACGAAATTTGCACCAGTAATAACAATAAACGACGATGCTCCGCCCGCCGTTGGACCAAAACTCGTGATAATCGGCACACTGATAAACTGAAAGACGCTCGCAGAAGCCGTTGTGCCGCCTGCCACCCGCACAATAATCGTTCCCGACGTGCCGCGCGAACTTGGAAACGCCGTAATTCTATTGACCGAGTTAATCGTGGCGCTGAGTGCAAGAATCCCACCGAACGTAACAGTGGCATTGGTTCCAAGAAAATTTCCGCCTTGAATCAGCACCGGCGAACCCGCACCAGAACTTGGCGGTGTTACGAGCGTGATAAACGGTCGCGGAGCATATGTAAAGGCGGTGGTGGACGTAATAGAGCCGCCGCCAGCCAGAATATTAATAAGTCCTGATGCCACGGAATCACGCAACGTCACCAGAATGGCATTTGTGGATTGTACGATGTAATAATTTGTGGGCAATATCGTAGTGCCAAACGAGATTTGACGAACGTTCACAAAACCCGTACCCGTTATTTGCACCGTTGAGCCTGTTCCGGCAACTGTTGGCGAAAAACTCGTAATCGTTGGAGCCAAAACGCTGCTACCAATTGCGTAAAAACCCGTAAAGCCCGTACCGACAGAGGTTGTGATGGTTGAATCCACTACGGTACTCGTCTGTGCCGCATATGTGCCGACATTCGCCACAGAATACAACCAGAGGCTATTTTGGCTAATGCCGAACTGTGTGGTTTGTACACGCATCGGGCTGTTAATCGGATTCGTAAGCGTTCCCACTTCTGCGGCTATACGCCAGTAGCGCGTTCGGTCTATGGCGGCAACACCAGAACCGAGCACCACTCCCGTCGTGGGTGGCACATCGGGCGTAACGCTGATGGTAACAGCGCTCGCACCTGTGTTAGGGTTTGAAAGCGTGATGGGTAGGTACGCGGAGCCTCTGCCCACCGGAAAAAAGAACGAACTTCCTCGTACGACTGGTGGAATCACAATCCGCAGTTGACCATCCACATATGAATTTGCAGAACCTCCGGTAAGTACTGATGATACCTCAACATAATTTCCCGTCCCCGTCGGCACAGCAAGCACTCCGCGAAACAGTTGTAGATTCCCTGTTACTCTCAATGCGCCAGCAGCAAGCGGAATGCGCCCCGTGCGATCCAGCGTCAAATATGGTACGGCTGGCACAATTTTCAACGCCCCCGTAACCGCACCACTTCCAACGATGTTTAATACCGAAACCGATGAAGCAAGCAACGGTGAAAGCGGAACATTGATAAACGACGTGCTTGCTTTTGTCATTACGAGTGGACCCGCAATAGTAATCGTATTACCTGCATCATCATATTCAAGCGGTGCGTCTAATTGCAGTGTTCCCGAAATAGTAGGATTAAAAGAGGCAGGGAATTTAATGCCACCCGTACCGGCAATATCGCTGATAATCACACCGCCTTGCATGATCTGGGGTAGCTCAATCGGCGTTGTGATGCGGGCTGTTCCCGTGTTATTCTCGTAGCGAAGTGTTGCGGTCGAAGAAGCGTAGGTAACGGAAGTCGTATTCGTCAGATTAGTGACAGCACCACTTCCTTTAAGATTGAGAACGCCACCACCTTTGACAACAATATTCCCGCCGTTTTGTATTTGCGCTGTTTCAAAGTCTTCTACTATCAACGTTCCGAGCGAATCCACATTGAGTACCCCGTCAATAGTATGAAGAAACCCTACGGATGTCTTTAGGTTCACTTGGTTACGCCCCGTATTCAACGAACACCCCGATGCTATTTGTAGCCCAGTTCCCAATGGAGTAATGCTCACAGATGATCCTAGCGTAAGCGCTTGCCCGGTGCGGCTTACGACCAAGGATTGTAACGAAGCAAACCCCGCAGTCGGAAACGTTATCACACCCGCGAGTGGACCAGAACCGCCAACAGTTAAGTTTGAGCCATTCGTATTTGTTGCTCTAAAACTGTGTCCCGTACCAAATGTCGTTGGTCCATTTAGATTCAGAAATTGTACTCCTGGGCTTCCCGAAGCAATATCCATCGTACCTGCATTACCGTTATACGTTCCTGATACGGATACAGATACCGTATTACCAGCAAATGTCGACACCAACTCCACCTTCCCAGCATTGATGGTAAGCGGACCGTTGACGTTTACTGGTGAAGTAGCCGCATCACCGGCAAACGTTAAAAATCCACCATTGACGGTAATAATCGCTGTGTTAGCAAAGGTTAATCCTGCCGATGGAATAATAAAAAACAATCCAGCAAGAGTTGCATTTTCAATCGTGATTGCACTATTGATCGTCGTAGCACCGGAAAGTGTCGCATCAATCCTACCACTTTTAACAGTAATAGTACCATTCATCGTAAGAGGGAAAGCTCCAATGGTGAGCGTAGCACTACCTTTGTTGCACAGGATATTTCCCAGCATCGGTACTGCTGAAGGGATTTCTTGAGAGCTGACCGCCTTTGCAACCGTGCCAGTAAATTCCACCGAAGAAAAAGCATTGTATGTGGGATTGCTACCCGTACCAGTAATGCCCCCGTCATCCACAAAACGAATCGTGGTAGGCAAAGCAAACGACCCTTGAGCATCCATATTAACTAGTGCTGCTCCATAACTTATGGTTGCTCCAGCAAGAAGCTCCAACGTTCCGCCCGGAAAAACCGTGAGTGTATTGGTAAGATTTGCTGTTATCGGAACCCCTGCGCCCACACGTAATATTGCTCCGTTGTTAATGCGAAACTGGCAAGCGGCGGACGGCGCATTGATACTCGTCACATTGGTAAGAAAAGCAGTGACATTTGCCGGAATCTCAAAAATGTCAGTTGTATTCAAAAAATTTATTGCCGCCACACCAAGGTTATCTTTCCAGTTACCTGGTGTTCCCGCCTCGCCGCCAGCATAATAGTACGTGGCTGCCAAACCCTTTTGCGACACAATGGGTAGCAGCAGAGCCGCCAGAGCAATATACGCAAGCAATGAGCGTACAATCAAGTGGTAACGGCGTTGCAAAGGACGAGCAGGTATCACAGTCATAATTGATTGTGGTTGATGAATATTGTGAAGGAAGTCGAGAACCGGCGTGTGTTCGTTGGTGTGCTGTGCAGCATTCATGGATTCTGGACGTTGTAAATGGATCATTTCGATACTAGATACTATATGTTGGTTGTGCATGGTTCTCCCTAAGATTCCTCGTATGCTGCCCCGAAAATACAGATTTGGAGGCGAAAAAGCAAGGGTTTATCACGGTCTGGGTCTTCAATCCGAATGCGAACTGCAATAGCACTCACAATCTTCAAGCAAGCGGCAACTTCTCGCACCTTCGGCATGATTTTTGCGTTAGTGCTACGAACGAGTAAGTTTGTGCCGAACAACTATGACTTTTCGTCACTTGTACAGCATTGCACAGTTGAGTATTTTCGGCAAACATTGTATTGGTCATCTAAAGCACATAGCGTGACCCCCTCTCACCGAAAATGTTTCACCGAAAATGTTTTTCTACCATTTTTGATTTTCTTTATGAATCGTATGTTTCGTTTCGCCATCATGCTGTGTTCCATCGGCATGCTTGCCTCGGAAGCATCCGGACAGGTCTTTACGTGTACTTCTCCGGCTGGGACGTACAGTTGGTTCACGCCTGCTGTGGGCAATCCTTGGGGTGTAGGCACAGCCGGAGAATATCCGGGGCAGATGAATGCAACAGCAACGGTCAATATCAACTCTGCCGTGACACTCACAAACTGTGTGCCTGCGAATTCGCTTACCTCCCTCACCATCAGCGCTGTAACAACGCTGCAAGGAACCGGTACGCTTACCGTTTCGGGAGCCGTTACCGTAAACCAGAATCTCGTGATTGGCTCAGGACTGAACCTCGTGGTGAATGGGACGCTCACCATTGCCTTTGGTGTGACATTAACCGTCAACGGCGGCGCAACACTTACACTCAACAACACCGTAGCCATAGGCGGCACGGGGCAGATTGACCCACAACCACTTTCAGTTATTACACTCGGAACGGGGTTTGCGGGCAATGTGATTGACGGAAGTAAGTTCGTTGGGAATGCAATTGATGGAACATTAGAAGTCAACACTGGCGGTGGGTTTACGCTATCGAACCCTCTCACCATTAGCTCAGATTCGCGGTTACGGTTGTTCAATACCGCACGGCAAACCGGCGGTTCTGCTATCGCCTACACCGACGCAACATCTGTGCTGGAATATACAGGCGCTTCTACCAGTTCAACGGGAAACGAACTCCTTACCCCAACGATGAACG
This sequence comes from Candidatus Kapaibacterium sp., assembly GCA_025358765.1. Lineage (GTDB taxonomy): Bacteria > Bacteroidota > Ignavibacteria > Kapaibacteriales > UBA4661 > JANYIG01. Next base: position 11,273 of record JANYIG010000028.1, on the reverse strand, counting down.
GTTCGGTGACGATTGCCAAAAGCAACGGCGTACTAACACTCACGCCGTCGGTCACCCAAATTGATGGCGTTTGTACGGTTGCGAGCAATTCTTTCATAGACATCAAGGCAAGCAAAACGCTTATCTTGACCAATAATGTAATCCTGAGCAGTGGGAAGTTTTTGACGGATAATACTTCCACGCTAACGTTTTCTGGCACGGGGACACAAACACCAAGCCCGCTGCCGCTCACCATTTTGGGACAAATAAACACGCTCCAACTTGCGCGTACGGTGTCTGGCAGCTTTATTGCGAATACGGCGTTAGTCATTAATGGTGCTGGGTCGCAATTATCGGTGGGAAATAACTGTAGTTTATTCAGCACGGGTAATTCGATTCGCATTGAAACAGGGTTTTCGACAGTTGCGGGGACACTCATTATTGAGCCAATAGGTTCTCTTTTTGTGAAAGACGGAGCCTCGCTCAATAACACTGGTACGATTTCTATACGCTCTAATGCCACGTGCGAACTCGACGGCGGCGCAGTAGTCAGCGGCGCAGGAACATTCACCTACACCAACGCCACTTCCGTGCTGAGATATTCCGGAACTCTCCCAAACGTCAGCGGCAATGAATTTCCAAATTCTCCGACCGTGATGAACGGCTCGGTGGATATTACCAATACCGTCGCATTTCCGCCATACATAACATTGCCGAACAGTGCGGTTGTCAATGGTTCATTTACACTTGGCAATACCTGTACGGCACTTATTCCGAACACTGGTTTTTTGCGTTTGAACGGAGCCATTACATTTGTTGGCTCGCAGTGCAGCCTTAGCGGTGGTGACTTCGTTGTAGGCACGATCAGCCCCGTTCCCAATCCAACGCCGACCATCACGGGCAGCGTTCGTTCGACGGGTTTTAAAGCACTTACGATGAACCGCGCAACGCGAACATTTATGTTCGACCAAAACGCAACCGCGCCACAACCGCTTATCATTGATACGTTGCAAATGCAAAATGGCTATATCCTTAGCAACCCAACAAGCGGCAGGGAACTCAAAATTTCTAATCAAAACAATTATTCGGTTATCGGCGGCAGTGCTACGTCGTTTGTGATAGGCCCACTCACGCGTACACTCGGCATGTTCTTTAGCGGCGGGACTGATTTTTTATTCCCTGTCGGCAGAGATTCCACCTATCTGCCGCTCAAAATGGAAAACGTCAGTACGGTCGGCATATCACCAGAAATCAGCGTGGAAGCCTTTCGTACCCCCTTTGCTCCTGTATTGAGTACAGGCGTGGCAAGCGTAAGCAATACACAATATTGGCTTATGCGTGAGAACACAGCCAATTTCTACACAAGCGGGCAAGTCCGGCTTGCACGCCCAGGAAGTTTGCCAGCAGCATCCATCGTTGTTTACGCCTCAAGCCTTTTATCCGCACTCCAAAATGGCGGTGGCACTCGGAGTACAGACAGCAGCAGCGTTATTAGCAACCGCCTACCGGGTTCGGGTTCGCAAGCGATTTATGCACTCGGAACAGGTACAGGCTTGCCGGTGATTACGAGCTTTACACCCAGCACTGGCGGCACGGCGACCACCGCAACCATCTTCGGTGTGAATTTGAGTGGCACAACACAAGTACTTTTTGGGACACGCCCCGCTCGCAGCTTTACCATCGCTGGTAGCGGCAGTCTTACGGCTGTCGTGGATAGCCTTACGATAACAGGAAAAATTACCGTTATCACGAACAGCGGCTCTACGACTTCGTCGCAAGTATTTACGTACACGACAACACCGACAATTTCGAGCATTTCCCAGACTATTGGCGGAGCGGGAACTCGCATTGTCATTCGCGGACAGAATTTTGCGTTTGTCCGAACCATCACCGTTGGCGGCGTTTCTGTTCAAAGTTTTACGACGGATTCTTTGAACCAAATCACCGCCATCGTGAGCAGCAAAGGCGGCACGGGAGCCGTGGCGGTGGGAACATTAGGCGGTTCCGTATCATCACAGCAAACATTTACATTTTACAACCCTCCCACCATCACAAGTTTCACACCAACACTCGGTGCGCGGTCAACATTTGTGACCGTTACAGGGACGAATTTTGTGAAAGATTTTACCACCGTCTTTTTTGGCGGGGTGACGGCATTGGCAGTAACGGTGAATTCTCCTACGTCGCTTTTAGCCGTTGTGGGAAATGGTTCTACTGGTTTTGTGGCGGTTCAAGCTCCCGGCGGAACGGTTACGTCTGCCACAATGTTTGTACACGGCGGTCCACCGATTATTGGCGGTATTACTCCGCTTTCGGGTGTGCCGGGAACACCGATTACGATTACCGGAGCAAATTTACTTGGCGTAACAAAAGTGGAAATCGGCACAACAACAACAACGTTCACTATCAACACAACTACGCAGCAAATCACCGCTATCACGCCGTTTGGCACAACGGGCGGTACGATTCGCATCACGGCTGTGGGTGGCTCAACGACTTCTACACAACGCTTTACGGTATTGCCGTCGTTCACCATCACAGGTTTTTCGCCTACATCCGGCACGGCTGGGACGGTTGTGACGATTACGGGAACCAATTTTTCGACGATTTCCTCCGTACAAATTGCCGGAACAGCCGCGAGTTTTTCGGTTATCTCGACCACACGGATTGTCGCCATTGTGGGCAATATTTCCACAAGCGGAACGGTTACGGTCACAGGGCTTGGTGGCACGACGAGTTCTACTGCTACGTTCACACGAGTACCCGTGTTACCACGTATTGATAGTTTTGCACCATCGTCTATTACCGCCGGAACCGTATTGACGATTAAGGGTGCATTTTTGACGGGCGTACAGAGCATCAGCATTGCGGGTGTTGCGGCACCGGAATTTCGCAATGTCTCCTCAACACAAGTGACCGTCACGATTCCCCGCAATGCAACCAATGGAACGATTACTATCAGGAATGCACTCGGCTCATTTACGACGACAGCAATATTGACCGTACTGCAAGGACCATTTATCAATGAATTTACGCCTTCATTCGGAACGACGGGTGCAACCATCAGCATCACAGGTGGAAATTTTGCAGGCGCTACTCAAATCACCTTTGGCAGCGTTACGTCTAATGTACTCACAGTGATATCGGATTCGCTCATCACCGCAATAGTGCCGGCTGACGCATTGCGTCAAGGCACACAGTCTGGCACGATTGTCATTACAACACCACGCGGCAATGCGGCATCACGGACACAGTTTGATTTTGTTTCGCAGTTCCAGCTTGATTCGATAGCCCTTGCAAGCATTTACCGTTCGACGGGCGGCAAAAACTGGGTGAACAGCGACCAGTGGTTTGCACCAGACCGCCGTATCAGCGATTGGTTCGGTGTGAAAATTGACACGGGTCGCGGACGTGTGGTGGAACTTCGCTTGAGCAATAATAACCTCAAAGGCGCATTGCCAGAGGCGCTGGCGATGCTTACGGCGCTTAGAACGCTGGATTTGGACAGCAATGCGCTCGACGGAACGATGCCCGCTTGGATAGGTAATTTACGACAATTAGACAGCCTGAGTTTGAGCGGCAATAAACTCTCCGGCACACTGCCCGACACGCTCTCCACGCTGCCGAAGCTCAAATCGCTCGACCTGAGTGGTAATCAATTTGCTGGAGCATTGCCGCAAACTTTTTGTGCATTCCGTGCAATAGAGTTTTTGGACGTGAGTAATAACAACCTGCAAGGCACGATTCCACCGTGTTTGGGGACGCTCACCAAACTCATTTCCCTCAATCTGGGGCAAAACCGATTTGGCGGGACGATTCCGGCGGAACTTGCTCAACTCACAGCCTTACAAGTGCTGCAAGTGAACAACAATCGTCTCAGTGGTTCGATTCCTTCAGAATTTGGTTTGGCAACATTAACAACAGGAAAATCCCCCAACGATGGCTCTGTGCAAGCCGTCAGCCGTTTGCAAATCTTGGACGCAAGCAACAATCGGCTCTTTGGCGAACTTCCCCCCAGCCTTGCGAATCTAAGCGCCTTAATAGCACTAACCTTGCAAAACAACACGTTGACGAATACCAACACTGCTTCGCTCGCTGCTATCCTTGGGAAACTCTCGAATCTGCGAGTGTTGAATCTCGCAAACAATCAATTCCAAGACTCGATTCCATCCGTGTTAGGCAGTTTGAAAAAACTCGAAGCATTGAACCTAAGCAATAATACGTTTAGCGGCAGTATTCCCGCCACGTTTGCCACTTCCGACAGCAAGCTCACGTTTATGTTGCTCGACACCAATCAGCTATCGGGCATTCTCGACCCCGCGTACAAGCTCTTTCCGCCGAATTTGCAAGTATTATCGCTCTCTGCCAATCGTTTGACGGGGTTGCTTGATGCGCCGTCGTACAGCTTCCAAAACACGCTTTCGCTGCAAACCGTGAATGTGGGCGGCAATGCGCTGAATTTCGCTCATTTGGAAAACAACACGGCTCGCATTAGTTCGTTCACGTATATCCCGCAAGACAGCATTGGCACGGCAAGGGATACGTCCATTGTGTTGGGTACAGAATTTCGCCTTGCAGCCGTGGCTACGGGCGGAAACAGCAATCTGTACCAGTGGTTCAAAGACGGCAAGCCCGTTGGAACCGTTGGTGATGCAAGCTCTTCGTACACCGTTCGCACGTTCAGTGTTGCGGATACTGGTGTGTACGTCTGTCGCGTTACAAATCCTTCCGCACCAGATTTGACGCTCTATAGCCGTCCGCTCACCGTCCGCTCCGTGTTGCCCGATGTGCCAGTGGAAGCACCCGTGCTTGTGTTTCCGCCCGATAAAGCAACTGCTATTTCGTCGAACCCGCTCCTCCAATGGCAAGCGGTTCGCAATGCAACCCAATACGAAATCAACGTTTCACTCACTCCCGGTTTCACAACGCTCGCAAGCTCCGCCACTTCTACAGCCCTCGAGATTTCTATCACGGGTCTAAAAACGCTCACTCCCTATTTTTGGCGCGTACGCGGCACCAACGTTGGCGGTTCCGGTGCGTGGTCGGCACCGTTTAGCTTCACGACCGTCACGGCGGGAACGATTATCACGATTAACTCGATTGACTTCGGGCGCGTGGTGCTCAACGAGCGCGAAACCCGCACGGCAAGGGTTGTGAATGTCTCGAACACAAAATTGACGCTCTCGGACGTGAACGTCACCGATGCCGATTTGAATTTCCGTACCGACCTTGCGAATATCCGCAACGTTGAACTGTTGCCCAACCGATTTATTGATGTACAAATAGATTTTGCACCCAAAAGCACAGGAAAAAAAATCGGCATTACAACACTCAAGTTTACTCCCGAAGGAACAACAGCGGCGACAACTATCACGTATTACGATGGGCTTGTGGTTGGCGTTGGCGGAGCGCTGAAGACAATTGCGGCAGATTTTGATACCGTTCGCGTTGGGCGGGCAAGCCTGACGACGATGCTGCTTATAAATCGTGATTCAAAGGCAGCAAAAATTGCATTAAAAAACATCACTCCGGTTGCGGGCAGCAATCCAGTATTTTCGATTGAACCCAACCCATTCGCCGATACGCTCTATCTGGCTGGTGGCGACACGTCGGCGATTGTGCTGCGCTGCCAACCCACCGCTACAGGGACACTTACGGGTTTGCTCAATATCAAGGCAGACGTTGATTCCGTGCAAGGCAGTATTCGCGCCATTGCCCGCCAAACACGCACAGATGATGTGTTTATGACTGTTGGTATTCGCCCTGAAGTTGACAGTGTTGCGCCCGGGCAGCCTGTAAAGCTGCGGCTGTCAATCGCCTCTGGCGACCTTTCCACGCTTCGTCAAGCGCTCCCACGATTTGAATTTAGGGCAGTAGTTCGATACGACAAAAATGTTTTGCGCGTCAATGACACCACAAAGATTGCAACACGATTTTATGCAATAAGTAGCGACCACCAAAACCGCTTTGAGCGTGTCTTCAACTCACCCACGCTGTGGTCGGGCAAGGATGACTTGCTGGCAACGATTGCTACAATTGCTGTTTCGGGTGACACTGACCGAACGCCATTACAAATAGAGCGATTCGATTGGGCGCTCACCACAAACGCAACGAAAACAGGCATTCAGCGTATTTTTGTGGAAGTGCCAACCAATGGTTTGTTCATCTCTGGCGCATGTCGCGCCGGCGGCACAACACGGCTAACGCGCTCCACAACCGCCCTCGCACTCAGCCGCGCCCAACCTAATCCCGTACAGGATGCCGCCACCATCAGCTACAGCGTCCGTGAGCAAGGTTTTATCGAGCTTGCGTTATACGACATCATGGGCAAAAAAATAACAAGCGTTGTTCGTGGCGACCATGCTCCGGGCGAGTACATCACGACGTTCTCGGCAAACGGCATTCCCGTAGGCACGTATTTCCTTGTGCTTCAGTCGCCATCAGCGATATTGAACGAGCGCGTGGAAGTTGTACGGTAAAAATAATTCCGGTAGAGACAGGTCAATGCCCTGTCTCTACACCGTCAGATGATTCCGCCCTGCAAGCTCCTTCAAAGCATCCATCGAAAACACTTCTAACAGCTCACCAATCGTTTGAACGTTAGTATATTCCAGCTTCAGCGCCCGCGCAACGTATTGATACACCTGAGTAGCTTTCACCCCATCGTCACGTAACGATCGCAACGACAAGGAACCATCGGACTTTGAGAGCTTTCGACCATCGGCTTCCGTCAACAACGGGTGATGAAAAAATTGAGTTTTTTGAAATTGCAATAATGGCAGTTTCTGTGCAAAGAGAACCTGAGCAGCCGTTGAAGGAAGCAAATCCGCTCCGCGTACAATCACATTCACCCCCATTGAACAATCATCCACCACCGATGCCAGATGATACGCGGGAATGCCGTCTTTGCGGCGCACCACAAAACTGCCCATTGTTTGCCCTATGGCAACATCCACTTCGCCCTGAAGCCAATCTTGCACCCTAACGACCTTTTCGTCCGGCACGGTAAGACGGAGCGCTGTATTCGACACGTCGAACTCCAAACCCCTGCTACGACACGTTCCCGGATACCGACCAGTAGGCGATGCCGCTACAATTTGCATTCGAGAGCATTCACACGCAAAAACCGCCTCCGAAACAGTGCAAAGGCGCTCTATTGCTGCATTATACGCCGGAATACGGTGGCGTTGCGAAAACACATCTTCAAATTCTTCCACACTGCGCGGACCCGCATCATAGCTCACGCCTAACCATTCAAGCGTGTCGAAAACATCCTGCACATATTCAGGACGTTTCCGGTCAGCGTCGAGGTCGTCTATCCGCAAATGCAGAAAATTAGCGCCGCTCTGCGAACGAACAATAAGCCATGTCAACACAAATGAAAACGCGTTGCCCAAATGCAAATACCCGCTTGGCGTTGGAGCGATACGAGAAACTATTGGAGAAGGAAGGTTCATGGAATAATCTGACAGAAAAATCACTCAAACGTAATTTTTTTAGGTAAAATAGGGACTTTGTTTAATTTTATTTGTTTGAAATTTTTCAAAAGTAATTTTATTCTTCGGAAAACTTTTTTATCTATATTTTTACAAGTCATTATTTCACATAATTTTACAACCAGAATAAAGAAATATTTCACATATTTTATTTTTAGCGAAATTTCGCTTGACTTTGTATTTATGCTTTTATATTTTAAACCAATCGACAGTGTATAATCTTCTTTTCTGCTCTTTTCGCAGACTGTCAGCAAACTTCCCTCTTTCTTCATTCATTACTTTTTGGAGGCTTTATGAGAACCGCTCGTGAAATCGCGCATACTTGGAACACAAACAGCCGTTGGGCTGGCATCGAACGCACCTACACCGCTGACGATGTGGTGAAACTCCGCGGCACGGTGGACGTGAAGCATTCCATTGCAGAACAAGGCACACAGCGCCTTTGGGACTTGCTCGCTAACGAAGACTACGTTCATGCACTCGGCGCTCTCACGGGCAATCAAGCACTCCAACAAGTAAAAGCTGGTTTGAAAGCCATTTATTTGAGCGGTTGGCAGGTGGCTGCCGATGCGAACCTTTCCGGACAAATGTACCCAGACCAAAGCCTCTATCCCGCCAACAGTGTGCCGGCGGTTGTGAAGCGCATCAATCAAACGCTCCAGCGTGCTGACCAAATTCATCACGCCGAGGGCAACAAAGAACACATCCACTGGATGGCACCAATAGTGGCGGATGCAGAAGCGGGATTTGGCGGACCACTCAATGCTTACGAGCTAATGAAATCCATGATTGAAGCGGGCGCGGCTGCGGTACACTTTGAAGACCAACTTGCCAGCGAGAAAAAATGCGGGCATTTAGGTGGCAAAGTGCTTGTACCAACCTCACAATTTATCCGTACGCTTTGCGCCGCAAGACTTGCAGCCGACGTGCTTGATGTGCCAACGCTCCTTATTGCACGCACCGACGCAAACGCCGCAGAACTGCTGACGAGCGATGTGGATGAATACGACCGCAAATTTATGACGGGCGAACGAACAGCGGAAGGATTTTATCACGTTCGCGCTGGTTTGGAGCAAGCAATCGCTCGCGGGCTTGCCTACGCGCCCTACGCAGACATCATCTGGTGCGAAACTTCCACGCCAGACATCAAAGAGGCAAAACATTTTGCCGAAGCTATTCACGCTCATTTTCCGGGCAAAATGCTTGCGTACAACTGTTCGCCGTCGTTCAACTGGAAAAAACACCTCACACCAGGCGAGATTGCGGATTTCCAAGAAGAGCTTGGCACAATGGGCTACAAGTTCCAGTTCGTCACGCTTGCGGGCTTCCATGCCCTGAATTACAGCATGTTTCAACTTGCCAATGGCTACCGCGAACACGGTATGGCTGCTTACTCTGAGCTTCAGCAAGCGGAATTTGCCCTCGAAAAAGACGGCTACACCGCCACACGGCATCAACGCGAAGTTGGCACGGGCTATTTTGACCTCGTAACCGAAGTCGTGACAAACGGCAGAAGCTCCACAAGGGCGCTCACAGGCTCCACCGAAGTCGCACAATTTCACTAATGCTAAGGGGCAAAAAACAAGCACCAAGAATCAAGGCTCGCTGAATTTTTCATTCGTCATTCCAAATTTTTAATTCACTAACCATGGCTACAACACATATTCCCGACACGCTTGTTTCGAGCGTAAAAATTCATGGTGCTATTACGCCGGAATTCGGTGAAATCTTGACACCCGCAGCATTAGAATTTATCGTTTACCTTCAACGCACCTTTAGTCCTCGTCGTAAAGTGCTTTTACACAAACGCACAATTCGACAGCAGGATTTTTTGAACGGCATCAAACCTGATTTTTTACCAGAAACCGCACACATCCGCGAAAGTGCATGGAGTGTGGCGAGCATCCCCGCAGACCTGCAACAACGCTGGACGGAGATTACCGGACCCGTCGAACGCAAGATGATTATCAATGCCCTGAATTCCGGAGCGGATATTTTTATGGCAGATTTTGAGGATGCACATTCGCCTACGTGGGCAAATACGATTCAAGGGCAAATCAATCTTAAAGATGCTGTTCGTCGCCAGATTGATTTCTCAACACCTGAAGGCAAGTCGTACGCGCTGAACCCTACCGTCGCAACGTTGTTAGTACGACCGCGCGGTTGGCATTTGACGGAAAAACACGTTTTGGTGGACGGTGAACAAATGTCGGGTTCACTTTTCGATTTTGGGCTGTATGTTTTCCACAATGCGGCGGAACTGCTTGTGCGTGGCTCTGCTCCGTACTTTTATCTGCCAAAAATCGAAAGTCATCTCGAAGCACGGCTCTGGAATGATGTATTCAATGCGGCTCAGGACGCGCTTTCCATCCCGCGCGGCACGTTCAAAGCCACGATGCTCATTGAAACTATTACTGCCGCATTCGAGATGGAAGAAATGCTGTACGAACTCCGAGACCACGCAGCAGGCTTGAATGCAGGGCGCTGGGATTATATTTTTTCGTGCATCAAAAAATTCCGCACACAGATGGAAACGCCGTTCCCCGACCGTGTGCAAATCACGATGACCGTACCCTTTATGCGCTCGTACACAGACTTGCTGGTGCAAACATGTCACAAACGTGGTGCTCACGCCATTGGTGGCATGGCTGCTTTTATCCCGAACCGTAAGATTCCAAGCGTTACGGAAACAGCACTCGAAAAAGTGCTGCAAGACAAAACACGTGAATCGCAGGACGGGTTTGACGGTTCGTGGGTGGCGCATCCAGATTTAGTGCAGGTTGCACGAGAGCCGTTTGCAACGCTTTTTGGAAACACCAAGCTGCATCAAAAAGACCGTCTGCGTGAAGACGTGAACGTGAACGCGGCGGCTTTGCTGAGTTTCACCGTTCCGGGTAGCACGATTACGGAAGATGGGCTTCGCAACAACATCAACGTTTGCCTGCAATACGTGGAAGCGTGGTTGCGCGGGAACGGCGCGGTAGCGATTCATAACTTGATGGAAGATGCGGCGACGGCGGAAATCTCTCGAACGCAGGTGTGGCAATGGATTCACAGTCCAAAAGGTATCTTGACCGATGGTCGTAAAGTTACGATAGAACTCGTGCAAAATATCATCGAAGAAGAATTGTCGGAACTTCGCAAGGCGCTTGGAATCACAGCATTCACAGCGGGAAAGTTCAGCCAAGCAGGGGAAATTGTGGAACGGCTCACAACCAGCAAGGACTACGAAGAATTTCTTACGCTTCCGGCGTATCGAGGGTTGGAGTAAGGTACGACTTCGTATAGTGATTCGCTTTGTTATTTTCGCCCGCAAGCCGCACCGTTTCTTCGATGCGGCTTGTTCGCGTTTTGGGGCGTTTAGCGTTCAAAATCCACTCCAATATACCACGTTTCACGGAACGCGAAAAGGCACTCCAGTTTGTGTCAGCCGTAGGATTGGCATCCAACGCGGCTCGCAAGTCGTTGGGTTCTCTCAATTGTTCTACGTCGTCGAGTGCATTCCATTTACCGTTTTTTTGGGCAATGGTGATAGTTTTCATCCCAGCTTCGGTCATCAATCCTTGTGCTATCAGCCGTTCCACACGCTTTTTATTAGATGCCGCCCAATTGCTGTTCGGTTTGCGGGGCGAAAACATTTGTTTGTAACGTTCATCGTCTATTTTGTTCGCCACGCTGTCTATCCATCCAAAACAGAGCGCCTCCTCCACCGCCGCGTCGTAAGAAACGCGGGGTTTACCACTTTCTTTTTTGTAATACATAAGCCACACGCCTGTTGCCGTAGCATGATTGTCCATT
>JANYIG010000024.1 GCA_025358765.1 Candidatus Kapaibacterium sp. | reverse complement strand
AAGGCTTGTAAAGCCGCATCTGAAAATTCCCCTCTTTCCAAAGAGGGGTGGCTGGCGAAGCCAGACGGGGTGTTGTCTCACGTGCTATTCCCACTACCCCGCCCGAGCCAGACGGAAGCCGTCAGGCTGCCACCCCTTCGCAGCCGGAGACGGCAGGCGAAGGGGAATCTGAAGAACTTAGCAGCCCTGCAGCGAAGGCTGGGGCTGGGGTGAACTCCGGTTGGGGCTGAAGTGATAGTCGTTTGTGATATAGTAATTTTCAAAAAATTCACAATTCCCACGTATGTTTATTTCGTTTGAAGGTATTGATGGTTGCGGAAAATCAACGCAGGTAACGCTTTTGGAAGCGGCTATCCGCGCTGCCGGTCGAAATGTGTTGCTCGTGCGCGACCCCGGACACACGCCGCTTTCGGAGGCGATTCGCGGGCTGTTGTTGGACAAACAACAGTCCATGATGACTGCCCGAACAGAATTATTGTTGTATTCGGCGGCGCGGGCGCAGATGGTAGAAACGGTGATTTGCCCTGCGTTGGAAGCGAGAACAGTCGTGATTTGCGACCGATTTATTGATTCCACCATTGCATATCAAGGTTTCGGTCGGCAATTGCCAATGGCAGACATCGAACGATGCAATGCCGTTGCGACGAGCGGTTTGCTGCCGGATTTGACGCTATTTCTGGATATTCCGCTTGCGCTGTCCAAACGGCGCTGCGGCGACAAAGGTGCTGACCGTATCGAACTCGCTGGCGATGCGTTCTTCCAGCGCGTGATTGCGGGTTATCATCATCTTGCCTTCACGCAGCCCGACCGCGTACGACGTTTAGACGCAGAGCGCTCGGTGGCGGAATTGCATGAGCAGATTTGGTGTATTGTTTCTGAGCATACTTCTTTTGCAGCCTAAATAGTTTTCGTTTTTTATCTGGTTTACGATTTGATAGCATGTACAAACTCACACACGCGGAGTTGCTTGAGCAACGTCTTACGAATGAACAAGCATTGGCAAAAGGAAGTAGTAACGAACGGCATCCGGTATCGCTGTTGTTGCACAATATTCGGAGTTTATACAACGTAGGTTCGATTTTTCGCACGGCAGATGCTGGTTTGGCACAGAAATTGCTGCTATGTGGATACACACCACACCCTCCACGCAAGGAGATTGAAAAAACGGCGTTGGGCGCGGTGGATTCTGTTCCGTGGGAATATTATACGCATACGATTGATGCTATTCACGCTCTGAAACAGCAGCGTATCCGCGTGATGGCATTAGAGCTTACGTCGAGCAGTCGTTCGTTTGCTTCCCTCACAAAGGCTGATTTTCCGTTGTGTTTGATAGCCGGCAACGAGATTACGGGCGTAGAAGACGAAATATTACGTGAATGCGATGGTGCGCTACAGATTCCGATGTATGGCGTAAAGCATTCGTTAAATGTGAGTGTTGCCACAGGTATTGCGCTTTTTGAAGCAGTGCGATTGTGGAAAATGTGTGAATAAATCGGTAATGATGTTTGATAGTGCGTCAGAAAAATTCTATTTTGCTGCAATTTCCAAGCCTATATTGTGGAAAAGGCATAGTTATTGCAGTGTTGTTCGTGGTTTATTATTGTGCATTCGTGATGTGGTGATTATCCTTTGAAATCAGATTGAAATGAGTCTTACCGTTGCTATACCGTCTCATCCGCTCTACGAGCCGCTTGTGGAGAATGCCGAATCGGTGTGCCTTGAACAAGGATGGCGATTATTGCGTGGTACGGAGCAAGAATGCGGCGATTGGCTTGGGCGGCATATTGCAGAGATAGCACTCGTAACGCCCGTGGGCTACGCACAGGAATCCTACAAAACGGATTATCGGATTTTGCCCGCGCAAATGCTGGCTGTCGAAGGATTGACCTACACAGGCTCCATCTATATTCGCGGCGGTGCGGAGGAATTACAACGATGTTCGTCGCCCGCGCCAACGGATTTTTTGATGAAAATGGGTGCTGTGGTGTTGAGCGAAAAGTTTGATATTGCCGTTGAACTGTTCAAAAATGAGAAACCGACAGAACAGGCATTGCAAGAATATGAGGTGGCTATTGATTATGGTTTCGACGAACGGCAGCCGATAGTTCTTGACATTAGCGATGAATGGTATGATTACGTACAAACGCCGTTGCCACTTGCATTCTGGGTATGTCGCCCGGACGATATGCCGGAAAATGTTCTGGAGTTCGTCAGTGCAATGAAACGCCAGACCTTGCCCGATGAAGAACGTGTTCAAGAACAAGAGCACAACGGCACGAATGCTGAACGCGAAGGCAGGATTATCTGGCGATGGGGTGATGATATTGAACGAGCGCTTCAAAAAACCATCGAAATGTTATTCTACTGGCAACATGTTACGACGATTTCGGCAACAAAAGTTTGGCAACGCGAGTCTTCGCACCCGCTTCAATCATGATTCTAAGCACACTATGAACTCACGAATCAAATTTCCACGAGCAAACGAAATTACCTCTCCACTATCAGCAGTTGGATGTTTTATGAAAAACATATTCCTCACTTGTTTTGCGCTCGTTGCGCTGGCTTTGTCCGCTATATCCGCATCGGCGCAAACCGCTACCGGACCGGAGCAGGACTGTATTAATGCCCTGAAAGTCAATCAGCCAATTATCACGCAACCGCTTGCATATTCCGGTGACGGCTTCAGGCGCTCGGAGTTGTTTACCGTTGTTACATGTTTGCCAACGCCGGGCGAAATTAACGGCACGTGGTACCGAGTTCAAGCTCTTGTGGCAGGGAAAGTGAGCTTCACCATTCGTCCAACAGACATTACGGATGACTACAACTGGGTTGTATTCCGAACAGCCTCGACCGACGGTACGGTGGGCAATAATGAGTGTTTTAACTTAGGCAAATCGCCCGTAATCGTCGCGGAATGTAATAATTCCACAATCGCCGGTCCGACGGGTGCGAATGACCAAACTGGAGACAACTTCAAACCCAGCATTACGGTCAATCAAAAAGAAACGCTCCTGATTTATGTGAGCAATCGTTCTGGCAGAGCGGGTTGCACCATAGATTTTAGCACTTCTACGCCCGGCTTAATTCCAAGTCAGCCAGCGCAGCAGACTCCGACGATGACCGTTATCCCAGCACAAACGCCAAACACTCCGCCGGCGGGGTGTCCGGCAGTAACGACGCTGACCGTCCGTTTTTCGCAAGCGATTCTTTGCCCTTCCGTGCAAGGCGGTAGTTTTTCATTGACAGGTCCGGGTGGTCCGTATATTATTTCTAAAATTGTCTCCGACGCTTGTGGCGAGAATGGCAGAAATGCTACTGTCCCGCATGAATTTACCCTGACCGTTAGCCCGTCCATCAACGCGTCTGGTTTGTTTACACTCTCCACTTCTTCGACAACAGAGACGATAAAAATCCGTGATTTGAACACGAATCCGATTATAACGCAAGCGCAAACGTTTTCGCTCAACGTTGGTACAACCGCGCCGGTATTGACGGCATCGGAAACGTCCGTTTGTCTTGGGCGCTCTACAACGCTGACAACACCTGACTTAGGAGCGAATGCTAAATATATATGGTTTGTCGGCAACGTGACAAACGGAACCCAAATAGCAGGGCAGTCGGGATCAACACTGCAAATTTTTACGACCTATCGAGGCGAGGTTGTTACCGATGCCACAAAATATTACCAAAGCGTCAACACGCCACCAGTCAGCTACTCCGTGCAGGTTACGGACGTAAATGGTTGTGTTCGCGCCTCCCAAGCGGTAACCATTGCTATAACTGCCGAAGAACGCCCGAAGATTACCGCACCCGGTTCCACATTAGAGGCTGATGGTAGCGTAAAATTCTGTTATGGGGCAAATGTGACGTTGCAAGTTCCAGCTGGATTTGCAACATATCAATGGATATTAGGTGGCAAAAAAATTGGCGCGGCAACAAATTCGACCTTTATTGCAAACGACGACGGAGAATATACAGTGGAAGTGACCACGCTGAATGGTTGCAAAAACCTTCCTGCGTCTATTGTCTTGAGCAGAATAGGTAATCCGCCGCCGGCAATTGATGGTATTCCGGCTATTTGTTCTGGCGGTAGTACCGAATTGTCTATCAATGGGGCTTTTGTAAAATCTATTCAGTGGATACAAGACGGCAAAGACATTGCAGGCGCGACTGGTGCAAAATTGACCGTCACCAAAGCCGGAAATTATCAAGTACGAGTTCTTGACGATATGGCAAATTGCCTTTCGACATCTCCCGTGCTTGCCGTCGTGCAAAGCGTAACCCCGACAAAGCCGAACATTAACAACGGTAGCGCTGGTGCGCGATTGTGCCAAAGCGAGGTGAGAACTTTGACGGCAGGCATTGACGCAACCACGAACAAACCTTTTTCGCGTTATCAATGGTTGCTGAATGGGCAAACGATTGTCGGTGCTATAGCGCAAACCACGAACGCTACTCTCGCTGGGCAATATACCGTTATTGCGTTCAACAGCAATGGCTGCCCAAGCCAGCCGTCTGCGCCTTTCACGGTGAGTTTTATTCCCAATTCTCAGGTCAATATCACTTCGCCTACAGGTGGATTTCAAGTATGTAGCGGTGACAGCCTTCGCTTGAGCATTGGTGCGAGCTTCAATACCATTACGTGGAAACGTGACGGCATACAGATTGGTACCGATTCGGTTGTGTTTGCAAAAGTTGGCGGCGTTTACAGCGTTTCGGCTCAATCCAACGATGGAAATTGTGTGAGTTCAACAAGTGTCACTGTCACGATCGTGAATAATCCATCGCCGCCAATAACGACGAACACAGTCATGAACTCCTTCTGCGAAGGTGAAAGTCTTATATTGAATGCGGGTACGGGCTTTACAAAATACGAGTGGAGAAAACAAGGCAGCACAACGGTTATCGGCGCAAGCCAAACATTGACTATAACCGATGCTGGTACATATACGGTGACAGTCACGCTGGCTGCAGGATGTTCCGGCACGTCTGCTCCGCTTACGATTACGAAAAACCTCAAGCCAGTTGTACCGGCTATTACGCCTTCGACGGGCAAATTTGAAGTTTGTCCGGGCAGTAGCATTGAACTTAGTGTTCCAGATGCTGTAGGACAGACGTACCAATGGTTCTTGAACGGCGCGGCAATAGCGGGCGAAACAAAACGAACGCTTACCGTCACAAAAAAAGGCGCATACACTGTGGAAGTGACGAACAGTTCTGGTTGCAAAGCTAAACCGAGCGATGCGAACGTGATAGAACTGCCGCCACCGACAGCGCCCACATTGGCGGCTACGGCAATTCTTTGTCCAAACAGCAGTGTGCCAATCAATGCGGGAACGGGCTATACAACGTATCAATGGTATCGTAACGGCGTTATTTTGACGGACAATACCGCAAAAAATCAGATTTATACGGCGACGGTTATCGGAAACTATACGGTTGTGGTTGGCAATACGAGTGGTTGTACTATTGCATCAGTAAATGCTACAGTTATCACGCCTTCGTCGCTTACGGTCACAATTACGACATCGAATTTTGGTGCGACCTATAATGCGACATCGAACCCCGCAGCAACGGCATTCCAATGGCTTTTGAATGGTCAGAACATCGCGGGGGCGAATACATCAAGTTTCTCGCCGCTTGTGAGTGGTAGCTACAACGTTCGTGTGACGGATGTGAATGGTTGTGCTGATTCGGCAAAAGCACCGAAAATATTTGAGATTCCTCGTTCAACGGTTGGTACACTCCCTCCTGCGAATCCGACAGTCCTTAATAATAGTGCTTCGGCAGCACCGGGTGATACTATTACCATAGGAGTGTCCTTTAGCAGCCTTGGCTCAATTGAAGCAGGTGCACCCATAACAGCTATTCTGCGCTTCAATGCAACATTGCTCGAGCCACTGCCACCAACGGCTGCGGGTACGATAAGCCAAGGCATTCGCAGCATTCCAGTATCGTTCACCGTTCCGCCCGATAAGAATAATATCCTCTTAAAACTGCCGTTCCGAGCGGCGCTTGGCAATGACAGTAGTACGGTTATCCGTTTGGATAGTATAAAACTGATAACGGGAGCCTTGCTCAATCCACCTACGAATTCTGTGTCGGCAACCTTTAAGCTCTTGAATATCTCTTATGCGGGCGGAGTTCGCTTGATTGGTAAACCACCAACAATTGTCCTGAAACCAAGCCGTCCGAACCCAACGCCCAATGCGGCAACGGTAGAGTACGACGTAGAGCAGCGCGAGCAGATGACGGTTTCGGTGATGGATGTATATGGACGTATTGTGAGGCAGATAGACCTTGGCATGGTCGAGGCGGGGCATGGTGACGTGTCAGTTGATTTGTCCGACCAACCGCCGGGTGTGTATTTTGCGGTCTTCCAAACGCCCACAGCGAAGGCAGCAACGCGGATACATGTTGCGCGATGAAGGGTATCCCTCACCCAAGCCTCTCCCAAAGGGAGAGGGTTTCATATCTGGCTCCTTCTCCATCCACGTCTTCGTGGCTGGAGAAGGCGGGGGATGAAGGAAATAACGAAGAATTAACGGGCTAACCGCAAAATGCGGTATGGTATTTGTGAATCAAAGAGCTACATAGTGTGCTTAAAGCGTAACGTAATTTTTGGATGAGTATGAAAGCTCTCTCTCTACTCTGTATAGCGGTCTGGCTGTTTTGCGGCTCCCCGTCGTCGAGTTCGGCACAAGGGACACCCGGTGTCTCGTTTGGCGGCTTTGGCGCGGTGAACTTCAATCTACACTCTGCGGCATTTCAGGCTTTGCGGGGTATTCCGACGGGACCACCTGTTGACAACGCCTATTTTGGCAATGCAACGGGTATTGGTTTTTCGGTTGGTGGATTGGTGGATGTGCCGTTTTCGGAGATGCTTGCTGTGCAGTTGCGCGTTGGCTATGCTACACACGGCGCACAGTTGTTGGCACGGGAACCAATTCGCATTGCATTTTTGAATGCGGCTGGCACGGGCGTGACGTTTGTGGATGGCACATTTGAGCGTCGTTTAACATCCAAGCTCAGCACGATAGGAATTGAGCCGCTTTTGACCATTATGCCATTTCAATCCATGCGAGCATTGAAGTTTTATACTGGTTTGCGGATTGGGATTACAGCAGCAAAATCCTTCGACCAAAATGAAAATATCATTGACCCCAACAACCCTGATGCGGTGTTTAATAACAACGGCATCACGCGCAACCCACAATCGGGCGATATTCCCGATGCAGTTTCGCTGAACCTCGCACCGGTGCTTGGTGTGGGGTATGATTTGCGACTCGGCTCTCTGGTGGTCACGCCGGAGGTGATGTTTTCGCTTTCGCTTACGCAAGTGGCGCAAAATCTTGCGTCGCCCAACGGTAGTTCCTCATGGAAATACAACACCTTGCGGGGTGGAATCTCTCTGCGGTATGCTCCTGAAATAGATGGAGCACCCAAAGAAAAACCAGAACCACCATCGAACCAACAAACAACAACGGCAACCGTTGCTTCCAACACAGACACAACGGGTACACGCAGCGACCCCAAACCGAATGAAAACGCCGCGCCGAATCTCCAGCACACGCCGCCGATGTTCTCGAATTCGGCGGTGAATCCCGCCTCTACGCTCAGTGCCTCTATTGCTGCTTTTTCGGTGGATGAAAACGGCACAGAAAACCCACTTGTGCAAATCAAGGTGGAGCAATATTTCGCGCAGCAGATGTATCCGCTCATGAACTACATTTTCTACGACCAAGGTTCGAGCGAACTTCCCGAAAAATATCGCCGTGTGACGGCAAACGACACCGCAAATTTTGACGAGCAAAAGTTTTACAACGTGAACATGCTCAAAGTGTATTACGACGCGTTGAACGTGATTGGCAAGCGCTTGAAGCTCTTTCCAAAAACAAAAATTTCGCTTGTTGGTTGTAATAACAACGTTGGCACGGAAGTGGGGAATATCCCGCTTTCGTTCCGTCGTGCTAATGAGATTAAGCAATATTGGATGGATGTGTGGGGGGTGGATTCCAGCCGTATCAGTATGCGTGCTCGGAATTTGCCGGAAAAGCCGACGACTTCGCGTGATTCGCTTGGTATCGAGGAAAATCGCCGTGTGGAGTTCTATTCGGATTCGTGGGATATTATGAAACCCGTACTCGTGAACGACACCATCGGCATTCCAACCACGCCGCTTATTCGCTTCAAGATGAACACCAAAGCGGATAACGGTGTCGAACGCAGTAAAATTGCGGTGAATCAGGGACAAAAATCACTCAAAGAGTTCAATATTCCGGGCAAGCCTGACAGTACGCTGGATTGGAGTCCCGTAATTGACTGGGAAACCGCTACTGACCAATCTGCCGTACCGCGCACGGAAGAAGATATGAAATTTTCGTTTGAAGTGTTTGATACCAAAGGCGAGCGGGTTAATCCTATCGGCTCCATTCCCGTGGAGCAGATTACCGTTTCCAAAAAGCGGGAGGCTGGTATAAAAGATAAAGAAGTCGCTATTTTCCGCTTGATTCTCTTCGATTTTAATAGCCCCGCCGTCGGACCGGTGAACGCGACGATTTGCAAACAATTTGTCCTACCAAAACTCAAGCCCGGGACGAAAGTTCAGGTAGTAGGCTTCACAGATAAACTCGGCAATCCTGACGTGAATATGCGGCTTTCGGGCGGTCGTGCAAAATCGGTGGCAGACTTCCTGAAGTGGTCAGATGCGTCGTGGAAGGGTGTTGGTGGGACAAAACCTATTTATCCGAACGACACGCCGGAAGGACGTATTTATAGCCGCTCGGTGGAAGTACGGTGCGAAATTCCGGCTGGCACGCAATAGACCGCCTGAGACCCAGCCGGACTTACCCTTGCCAAACTTCCATTTGCACTCCAAGACTTTATTATTTCATCAATTTTATGAAGACATTCATTGTCATCCGATGTGCAATTATTTGTGTACATCTATTGTGTGTGCTTCCTCAGCTACAAGCAGAGCAACCAAGCGCTTTCGGTGACTCCACGAAGCACCTGACGATGAGTCTGGGGTTGTTTGGTGGGGTGAATCTGAACCAGCATTTTGCGTCGTTTGAAAATCTGCCGTCGGTACCAACGGGGAGTACGGGCGATGGTGTGAAGTTCGGGAACGCGAGCAGTATCGGTTTTTATGTGGGTGGGTTTGCAGAAATTCCGGTGACGGAAATGTTCGGTATCAATCTTCGCTTGAGCTACGGCACACACGGCGCATCGCTCACCGCAACAGAACCGCAGCGTATAGGCGTACTTTCCGATAACGACACAAAAGTGACATTTTTTGATGGTACATTTGGCAGAACATTAGACGCGACGCTTTCTGGGCTGACGTTCGAGCCGCTTGCGGCGATTAACCCATTTTACGGTTCGTCGTTGGAAAATTTGCGGTTTTATGCGGGATTGCGGGGAACATATTTGTTGCAAAAGACATACACGCAGGTGGAATCCATGATTTCGCCCACCGACCAAGCCGCTGTCTTTAACAATCTGCAAAAAACACGGAACACACAATCGGGCGATATCCCGCAAGCCTCATCATTACTGTTTGGCGTGACCGTCGGAGTAGGGTACGAAATCCCGCTTGGCGATTTGCGCCTTGCGCCGGAAGTACTCTACTCGCTTGGTTTTAACAATATCGTAAGCAGTTTGTCGTGGACGATGAACGTGTTGCGGGGCGGCGTGTCGCTGCGGTATGTGCTGCCCTACGTTCCGCCCCCACCTCCGCCTCCACCGCCTCCTCCACCAAAGGAAATTCCAGCATTAGATGCGTCCATTAGCGCGTTTACGGTGGATACGAGTGGTGCAGAAATCCCGCTTGTGCAAATTAAAGTGGAAGAATTTGTTTCGCGCCAGATGTATCCGGTGTTGCCGTACGTGTTTTTCGACCGTAGTTCTAACGTGCTACCTGCGCGGTATCACCGTCTTTCGCCAGAAGAAGCCGCAACGTTCAACGAGAATAAGTTTTACAATACCGACGCGCTCAAAGTCTATTACGATATGCTGAACGTGGTTGGAAAGCGCTTGCAGCAACGCCCGAAAGCAAAAATTACGCTTTTTGGTTGCAACGACAACACCGGACCCGAAGAGAATAACCTTGCGCTCTCATTTCAACGAGCTATGGATGTGCGAGCGTATCTGAAACGTACGTGGAACATAGACACCACGCGGATGCTGGTGCAAGTACGAAATCTGCCCGACAAACCTACGCAATCCAGCGATGCCGAGGGCATCGAGGAGAACCGCCGTGTGGAGATTGCTTCGACGGATTGGGAAATCTTAAAACCATCCCTTGTTTACGATACCGTGTTGGTTCCGTCTGCGCCGGTGATTAAGTTCAAAATGGATGCAAATGCGAACTCAGGCGTAGGAAAAGCGACACTTCGTGCTTTCCAAGGCGCACGAACGCTGAAACAATATTCCACACTTGGACAATATGACAAAGAATTTAGCTGGAATACTGCCCGCGAACAAGCGACAATACCGCGTACAGAAGAAAAAATGAAGTTCAGTTTCGAGGTGGTGGACAACGACGGGCGTTCAGTGATGCCGATTGACTCTGTGCCGGTGGAGCAGATAACGATTCGCAAAAAACGCAGCCTTCGTATTAAGGATAAAGAAATTGACACGTATCGCTTGATTTTGTTTGACTTCAATAGTCCCGAAATGCTGAAAGAAAATCAGCAGATTATCAAGGATATTGTATTGCCCAATGTCAAGAACACATCGGTTGTACAGGTGTCTGGCTACACCGACAAACTCGGCAATGACGACGTAAATCAACGCCTGTCCGAAGGTCGCGCCAAAAACGCGGCGGATATCATTCGTTCGTCAGTGTTAAGCACAACGGCGAAAGGTTATGGCGAAAAACAAGTGATTTATCCGCATACTATACCCGAAGGGCGCTTCTTGAGCCGCACGGTGGAGGTTCGTGTGGAAACGCCGATAGAAGAGTAAATGCCAACAACCATCTGAAACTCATTTGACATTGCGTAATCTTACCTTCATGATGAAGATCATCTCTTTCTTTCATATCACCCTTATACACTGCTGTCTGTGCTGTATGATGATGCAACCATTATACCGTTGTGCAGCGCAGGGACAATCACAAATACCACGTCAGCCACAGGCTCACCCGACCCGCATCCTTATTAAAATCAAGAGTGGCAGCAATATCCAACGAGAGATACATCGCGTTACAAGTGCAGATAGAGCAAAAACTCTGGCTCTGAAAGCTCCGTCACAAGGTATGCAGTCTGCGTCAGCGTTGCAAGCTCTCTTTGCAAACCATATCATATCATTGCGCCTTCTTACGCCAAACGTATCGCTCTCTACCACAGGGATAGAACGCATCCTTGTTGCCGAAGTCGCCGACAGTGCATTGGTTGAAGAAACCATTACCTATCTCCAAAGTCGTGAAGACGTGGAGTATGCGGAGCCGGATTTTATTGGTTCGGGAGCAGGACAGGAAGTGTGTTCTCCAGTGGAAACTCTGGATGATACCAACAAACCTATGCGGATAGGTCAGGTTCAAACTCTTCCCAACGAGGCATATTTCATCTATCAGTGGGGGATGCGAAATACGGGGCAAATCATTGGGAATCGTGCCGGTACAATCAACGCCGATGCAAACATCACCGCCGCATGGGATATAACGACAGGTGATTCTTTGTTGACGCTTGCCATTATTGATACGGGTATTCTACAGGACGCGGCATCCCTTCCTGATTTTGTAGGGCGCGTAGTTCCTGGATATGATTTTGCTAATAATGATGCCGACCCCACCGACGATTACGGACACGGCTCGAACGTTACGAGTATTGCTGCGGCTGCTGGCAACAATCATTTTGGTGTTGCTGGCGTAAACTGGCGATGCCGCGTGATGCCGATCAAGGGTCTGGATAAGAATAATAGTGGATTCTATTCGTGGTGGATTGCATCGCTACAGTTTGCTGCTGATAATGGCGCAAAAGTCATTAACATGAGTATGGGTGGCACGAGCAGAAGTCAAGCGTTAGAAGATGCCGTGCTTTATGCTCGTTCGCGTGGTGCTGTTGTGGTTGCTTGCATGATGAATACCAATAGCGCAACAACGTACTACCCGGCTGGTTTTGAAAGCGTGATAGCTATTGGAGCCACGAACAATCAAGACCTTCGTGCTATGCCGTTTTGCTATAGCGCCACAAGCGGCAGTAATTATGGTGAGCATATTGATTTTGTCGCGCCGGGTGAGATGATAGCTGGATTGCGAAACACCGACGCAGCCGTAACCTATTGGTGTGGCACATCACAGGCT
Organism: Candidatus Kapaibacterium sp.; assembly: GCA_025358765.1. Lineage (GTDB taxonomy): Bacteria > Bacteroidota > Ignavibacteria > Kapaibacteriales > UBA4661 > JANYIG01. The sequence continues at coordinate 12,608 of JANYIG010000024.1, read as the reverse complement.
ACGCCGATTGTCTCTGGTCTTATCTCCTTGATGCTAACGGTCAATCCACGCCTTTCGTGGCAGCAAATATATGATGCTCTCAAAATCGGCGCACGGGATGGTATTGGCGGCGCTGAAGACACGTTCGGATGGGATAGATATTTTGGATGGGGCAGAGTGGATGCCGCACGAACGCTGCAAGCAGTGATGACGATGAGCGGTGTTCACACAACGAATGAAGGAGAACCAACTCTGCGCGTTAGCCCCCAACCAGCCTTGGATGAAGTTAGTATTGAATATGATATGTCAGCAATTCCTAAAGAAACAGACCACGTGCAGATTTCCGTCTGCGATATGCTCGGCAGAACCGTTCTATCGCTGAGTCAGCCAGTGCAGCCCTCACAAACGCAAAAGACCGTCGTGTCGCTTGCCCATCTGCCGACGGGAGTGTATATGCTGCGGTTGATGGGTGGTACTACGTTTCAAACGCAAATGATACAGGTTGTCCGATAGTTTTTTCAAATCATTGATTGGAAGCGGCTGTTTCCATTCACTTACCTCACAATCCGCCCAGCATCGGTATCACCGCGCCGTTCACGCCCTTGCCCGCATCGGAACAAAGAAAATAAATCGTCGCTGCAACGTCTTCTGGCGGAGTCCATTTGCTGATGTCGTCGGGAGCGCCCCAATCCAGATTAGCAGCCGTTTTGAGGATGCCCGGCACAATCACATTTGCGCGAATATTATGCGCTTTGCCTTCTTCGGCTGCCGTTTGTGTGAGCGCTACGACGGCGGCTTTGGCGGCGGCGTAAGCAGATTTATTCGCCTCAGCCCGCAGCGCCGCCCCTGCACCGATGGTCACAATAGAGCCGCCGTGCGGTTTGAGCGCGGGCAAAGCCGCAGCAATTAGGTGGAATGTGGTCTTCAGGTTAATCGTGAGCATGGAATCTAGCACATCCGACGGTGTTTCCTCAATGGTTGTTCCCGCCGTAATCCCACCCGCCAAACACACCACGGCGTTAATGCGCTCGTCCGGCGCAGAAGGCACGAAGGATTGTACAAATGCCTGCGCTCCAGCTTCTGTAGAAACATCACTGACGAACGTTGAGCAATGAGTATTACCCGCAAACAAGGTTTGGAGCGCCGTCTGCGACTCTTTGTTGGAACACGAGGCATGAACGCGCCATCCCCGCTCCAAAAAATACGCCGTAACAACATGCCCAAGCCCGCCCGCCGCGCCGCTTATAAGAATTGTGTTCATTGTGGATCGTAAATTCACTGATTGACAATAAAAGGAAAAACACGTACTGCGCCATTATGGACGGTCTTTATCATATACACACCGCTTGGAAGCTGGTTTGTGGGGAATGTAATGTTGGAAAGCCCCGTCTGCACTTGCGTTGCATCGGCATACACTTGCTGCCCCAACACGGAATAGATAGCGAGCGAAAGCATTCCTGCGTCCGGCGTGAACAGCATGAGCGTTCCCGTTGCGCCTTGTGCAATCGGTGACGGGCGCACACCTTCGGTGATTCCTTGTTCCGCGAACGTAAACGAAAGACGATTTGTTGTTATGCCGCATGGAATCTGTACGGCGAGCGGTGTGATATTCAATGACGAACTCAACGACGACTGAAAAAATGGCATCCGGCGTTTGCCGCGACTGTCTTCCGCCACCACATAACACTCGGCAGCCTGTCCGCCAAACACGTCAAGCGCAACATCGGTTTCGTAGAGATAGGGTGCAACGCTTGATTTCATCGGGTACGAACGGAAATCCGTGCTGCCTTTGAACCGCACAAACAGCGTCACATTTAATGCTGCAAGCGAACTGCGAACGCCCGCTACCACTCGCATTGCCCTATACACCGGATAATACGCTATCTCTGGCGTGATGATAATATCATATTTCAGCATTGCCGCTAAAACATTTGCCGTGCCGTATCCGAGCGCTGAATCCGGCTTTGTGGCTTGGCTTGCGGTGGAGGTGAGCAGCGACCGAATCGTCCACGGCGGAAGTTCGGGAAATGCCGATAATAACAACGCCGCCCCGCCCGACATAAGCGGCGTTGCGAGCGATGTGCCGTTGGCAGTCTGGTAACTCGTGGGCGATGATGTCGAGGCGCAGACGATATTTTGCCCTTGTGCTGCAATATCCGGCTTCAATTTTCCGTCACCGCGTGGTCCGCGCGAAGTAAATTTTGCCGGAAGTAGCACCGAATCGGCGCGGACAGCGGCAACCGTGAATGAACTGTCGGCATCGCCCGGAGAACCGATGCTACGCTCTCTGGGACCGTCGTTGCCGGCGGCATTCAGCGAAAGAACGCCCCGTGCAGCAGCATTATTCACCGCGCGAGCGGCAATCGTCGTTTTGCCGTCCAATTCGCTGTAGCTGTAGCTTTCTTCGCGGACGGTGGTTGTGTCGAACGTAAAATACCCGAGCGAAGCGCTGATGATGTCCGCGCCCTGCGATTCCATCCATTCAAGTGCCGCCGCAAAATTATCCTGCTCAATAACGCGCTCAAATCGGGTATCTTCGGTTTTGGCAAGCAGGAACTCCGCTTGTGGAGCCGCGCCCGTAAATCCGTTTTTGAGGTCAAGCCCTGCAACCGTTGAAAATACTTCGGTTCCATGTGCGTCCTGACCAGAAATGTCGCTCGACTCGTTTGAGGTTGTTGAATCGCCGAAAATAAAATCGTATTCCGCCAGCACCCGTGCGCTGTTGATGGCATTATGCGTTCGCCACCGAAACCCAGCGTCCGCAAAACCTATACAAACGCCTTTGCCCGTGATGCCCATGGCGTGAAGTTCAGGAATGGCAATAGTGGATAATTGTTGCTGCGAAAGAGCGCCCGCCAAATTTCCGCATTGCAAAAACGCTGCGGACGCTGCTGGTGCTTGTATTGTGGCAGTTTCGTGGGTGGATGCAGGATACAGCCTCGATGTTGTTTGTTGTACCGCACGAACGAAGGACTGGCGGGCAATGCGAGCGGCAGTGGCGGAATCGCAACGCACAACGGCGTAATTTTGCCAACGCACACGCAATAGCAGCGCTGCTCCTGTGGCGGTGAGCGAGTCCAAATAAGGCTTGTACAGCGGTGCATCGGAAAGCGTCAGCACTGGTTTGTCGGGAAACACACGCTGGCGGCGCTCAAGGGCGCGTTGGGTGTGCAAGGCGCGTGTTTGTTCGTAAAGCGGCGTTCCCACGGAAAACGTGCTACTTTCTTTGCCCTTGTCCCGAAAAAATACACGATAATACGGTCCCGCCGGATTTGCGGTAGATGGCTGTTGTGCAAAGAGTACTACGATTGGTAAAGCTGAAAGCACGATTGTAAGGACGACAAAGGCGTGAAAGGCTTGGGCGAAACGGTGCTTCTGTGTATGTTTGTGCATTGCAAATTGTAAGAATCGGTAAATATCAGCTTGATTTCAAGCGGTGAACGTCCGTTCAAACTACAAAATTTTTCTTCATCCATAAAATTTCTGCTGATAAGCCATGAGCAACGACCTCGATATTTCATCCTATAACCAAGCCTACGCCGTTGCAAAAACATCCGTTGCGTGGAAGCCGCATCCCGTGGGCATCCTGCGAGCGTGGGGGAACGAACGCCTCGACTTGCTCCAGCGCATGACCACAAACAACGTAAGCACAGTGAAAGCGGGCGAGGGTGTTCAAACGGTCTTCATCACCGACAAAGCGCGTATCATAGATGTTGCGACGGTATTGGAGCGTGAAAATGAAGGAAAACCTGACGTGTTGATGCTGCTTTCGGATGGCATGGATGAACGCATCGCCGCTTGGCTCGACAAATACACGTTTATGGACGATTTTACCATCGAAAACTTGACCGCACAATGCGCGTCATTGCTGGTATTCGGACCGCGCAGCGCGGAGTTTTTAGCGCAACTTACGGGCGTGGAATTGCCGGAAGTGCAAGGGCTTCGCCTCAATCATTGGAAAACATTATCTGTACCCGCAAGTGGTCTTCCGGTGATGCTCGTCAAACAGCCGCCGTTTTGCGAATTGTGCTATCTTCTGCTGATGCGAAAAGACGATGAATCTGCCGTCCTTGCTGCCTTGCGAAGCTACGGCGACCAAGCGCCGGAGATTGACGAACACACCTTTGAGACACTTCGCATCGAAGCGGGCTGGGGCAAACTCGGCGCAGAATGGACAGATGCTCATAACCCGCTTGAAGCGGGGCTTGTGAGCCTTGTGGATTTCCGAAAAGGTTGTTACATTGGGCAGGAAGTTATTGCGCGGCTCGACACCTACAACAAAGTAAAAGTGCGGCTTGTGGGTTTTACGGCAGCTCAGGAAATACCCGTTGGAGCAAAATTTTGGGACGAAACAGCCACCACTGCATCGGCAAGTGGCGCGGAGATAGGCAGCATCACGAGCGCGGCATATTCGCCGGAGCTTGGAACATTTATCGCGCTCGGCTACCTCCGCACGGCATTCGCTAGCCCAGGCGTAATCATGGAAGCGGTGTTTGGGGATGAAAAATTGACGGTAGAAGTGGTGAAACTGCCATTTGTGATGTAAATTTTGGGATATTTCATGTAATTAACCAACCAACAACCTTTATGAACGAACAATACATTCCACATTCGGGCGATATGCCCATCGAAGAATTCCGCCGCGCCGGACATTATCTTGTGGATTGGATAGCCGAGCATCTTCGCACTGTGCAGGACAAACCAGCCTCCACGCCGGTGCTGCCCGACGTACAGCCGGGCGATATTGCCGCAATGCTGCCCACAGCGCCGCCGGAGCAACAGGAGGCTATCGGTGCGATTATCGCTGACCTCGACCGCGTGGTGATGCGCGGCATGACGCAGTGGAATCACCCGAACTTTTTTGCGTACTTTGCCAATACCGCTTCGATGCCGGGTATTTTGGCGGAGCTTGTGTGCGCGGCGCTCAACAACAACGCTATGCTCTGGAAATCCGGTCCGTCGCCGACCGAGATAGAAACCGTTACGCTCGACTGGCTGCGCCAAACGCTGCATCTTCCGGCAGAGTTTTGGGGTATTATTTACGACACCGCATCCGTCAGCACCATGCACGCAATGGCGTGTGCGCGGGAACAAGCATTGCAAAATATTCAAAAGAACGCGAAGCAAAGCGGTCTGGCGGGTTTGCCCGTATTGCGCGTGTATGCGTCGGAGTTTGTGCATTCCTCCATTGACAAAGCCGCCATCACGCTCGGCATTGGTGCTGAAAACGTGGTGAAAATCCCTGTGGATGCCGCATTCCGCTTGCAGCCGGAGGCATTGGAAGCCGCTATTCGCCAAGACCGCGAACGTGGATTTTTACCGTGTTGTGTGGTTCCTGTCATTGGCACAACTTCCGTTGCGAGCGTTGACCCAATTGCAGCGGTGGCGGATATTTGCGAGCGCGAAGGGTTGTGGATGCACGTGGATGCGGCTTATGCCGGACCAACGGCGATGCTGGACGAGTGCCGACCGCTTTTTACGGGCTGGGAACGTGCGGATTCTATCGTTGTGAATCCTCATAAATGGCTTTTTATACCGATGGATTTGAGCGTTCTTTACACCCGCAAACCCGATGTGCTGAAAGCGGCATTCAGCCTCGTGCCGGAGTATCTAAAAACAAAGGAAGGCGACACGAACGCCGCGCAAAACCAGATGGATTATGGGATTCAGCTTGGGCGACGTTTTCGTTCGTTAAAGCTCTGGTTTGTGATGCGCTATTTTGGTGTGGAGGGCTTGCGTACACGGTTGCGCGAGCATAATGCTTTGGCAGGACTGTTTGCAAACCTTGTGGAAGAGCATCCTGCGTTTGCGATAACTGCGCCGCCGATGTTTAGCCTTGTGTGTTTTCGGTACAAGCCGGAGAACGTAAGTGATGAAGCGGTATTGGAGAGATTAAACGCAGAACTTATGGAGCGGGTGAACTCTACGCGCGAAATTTTTATTGAGCACACCAAAATCAGCATTGCCGGAACGCCCACGTACACGTTGCGTTTTGCCGTTGGAAACTTGCACACCGCAGAAAAACACGTGCGTCGGGCGTTTGAGATTCTATGTGAGCAAATATCATAGTTTTTCAAGCAGTTGTTCATACTCAATGCTCACTTGAACCACAGGCGTAAGTGTTGATACGTGTTTGGTGTTCATGCGGTCGAGCATGATGAACCAAATATGTTCATATGGAAGCGGCTCTATGCTTGCTTGCATGTCCGCCATTCTTGCAGCTCGCACAATATCAATTGTTCGAGCCTCACGCATCCAACGCAAGTATTTATCAGTTTTGCGGCGTGTTTCGCTGTAATCAAAATTTGTCCGTACTGCATGGAGCAACATCCGCACGAAGCATTGCATCCGATAGGTAATGTCGTCTTTCCGCAGGTATTCATCGTGATAGGCACTAATCTCTGCTTCTTTCGTACGTAATTCCTCGTAGTTACGGTCATCCAAAAGAAAGAGCATTTGCAGCACAAGCACCATGAAATTTTGGTTGTTTGTTCCCGATGAATCAAGCGTTGTTGTAGTAAGAGGTAATGAATGGGGCGGCATGGTTGCAGAAAACGATGGACGAACAAACGAACGCGAAGTAAATTTGCTTGAAAGCAACGTAGATGCCGTATCCCGCTTGTCATGGAGAACATATCGCAAGGTGATTTCATAGATACGCCAGCGTTCAAGAGATTTCGGGGATTGCTCCAATGCTGAACGCGCTTCATTCGTGAGAACATGGTGAAAAAGCGTGAACGCACGTTCATATTTTGCGGCATGGAGCGCTGTCAGAAACGCATACTCCACACACCGCATGAAATCTTGCTGTTTGTCGGAATATTTTTTGATAATGACCTGCGATTGCTCATCAAGATGCCCTAACAGGCAGAACCGAAGTTGTTCTTCGGTCAGCATTCCCCGTGTATGGTCGTCGAAGAAATGTGGATGCTGTTTATACAGATGTTCGAGCGTTTGTACCGCATTGAATGCTTCCTCAAACCGTGATTCTGCCTCGTGAGCATATTGCCAAAGCCGTAATTGAGCAACTTGCAAAAGAAATGAGTTTGATTCGATACACGATATCCCAACTTCGCGTTTAGCTTGTGTACAAAGTTCGGAATGTTTTGCTGATAAGACCGTTTCTTGCTGCGAGAGCATTTCCAAACGTCGAACCCATCCCTCTGCACGGAGTTCCGCCACGTGTTGCGATGCAAGACGCGAAACAATTGCGTCATATTTATGAAACGCTTGGAGTGAGAGGTTTTCTAACGAGGGTTCGCTACCGGGTTCGGTACAGAGGGAACGAAGCTGCGAGGCTGCAAAAAGCGCAACGTCCGTTAGGTTATAATATTCACCCCGTTCGAGAAGTTTTTCGAGTTTGATTCGTGCATATTCATGCGCTCCAGCAGCAAGGAGGATGCGAACTAATGTCATATCTTTATGCGCGGCATATTCAGATGCCATACGCTCTGGAAGGTGTTTGGTGTTTACAAAAAGCAGTGTGTTTTCAATACGCTCTTTTAAGCGTGATTTTAGCGTGAAATAGCGCTTGAGCAATGATGGTTCGTTGGAGTTGTAGAGCGCTTTTGCGGCTTCTTCATCGGAAAATTTTTTTGAAATAGGCTCGGCGGCAAGCAGATTGAAGAGTTTGTGGTAATCATCGGTATTTGTCTTGCGAGGCGTGTGAACAGGCGCTGATTCTGCGGGGAAAAGGCGGAGGGTATGAACGAGTTCGTGAATCGTGTGGAACATACACGTTTGAAGAGGGTGGCTGTGGGGCACTACGGCAGGCGTATCGCCCCGATAACCACCATAAATTACGCATTAAAAATGTAGAGGTAGCCAAGTGCCAATGCGGCTGCCACGCCTACCAGAAGCTGAATCGTATAGAAGTTTTTCAGAGCATCAAGTGCCGTCATGAGGTTTTCAATGTCATTATTTTGTGTTTTGACAATCTCACGAAATGATTGGGAGGAATTCATTATCAAAAGCCCCATAATAATGTATGTTGCTCCGACAATGGTTGCGATAATATTACCCTTAATAAGAGTTAACACCAATGGAATTCCAACGATAATTAAGACAATACCTACAATCGTCATACGACCGGCAAGCCCTGAAATAACACTGTTTTGCTGGGGATCAAATTCATATTTTTGTTTTATCACCGCGAGACTCCTTTCGGATAAAATGAGAGAGAAGGACATGAGGAATTAAATCGCTCCACATCATAAAAGTAAGTTACAGAACACGATGCAGATTATCAACAAAAAACAAAAGGTCGAGCGTGATGACACCCGACCGTTTGCAATTATTATCAAGGCACTGTACCAGAAAAATCGCGGATTAATCTTTTGCGCTTTCAATCTCTTTCACCAAACCGGAGGTAATCGTCGAAATTTTCTTGATATTATCCAGTGGCACTGGCAGCGTTTTGTCAATACTGACAAGTTCTTTGACAGTCGGCAACTGTTGCGTAATTTTTTTTACGATGGGGTTTCCTATGGCGCTTTTGCTCAGATTGTTCAATTCGCCAATCAAGTACTCCAACACCTTCGGGTTGCGAATGGCGTTGGTGTTATTCTCGTTGTAATTGCTGATAAGCGCTTTGCTGACCACTTGCAAGCCTTCTAACCAACCACCGACCACAACCAGTACCGACGCATCTTTGTCTAAACGTCCGATTTTGGATTTCATGGTAGATTGTTGTTCGTCGAGCAATTTTTTTACCTCATCCCACTTGCTTTGTTTTACCATATCCACCATTTTGGCGTTGAGAGTTTGATCCATTTCCACGCCGAGTTTACTACTGAGTCCAGCAGTGGAAATCGCCATTTTTAGGAAGTTATCGTCATCTTTGCCTTGTGCAGCTACGAAGGCATCGCTGGCACGAATGCCAAGGTTGAGTGCTATCATATAGCGATTGCTGTACGTCGTGGTTTGGCTGTAAATCGCAAGGCTTCTCCAGTTGAGTTTGTTTTTTGCCAAACTGTCTAAACTGCGGAACACGAGCGGCACCGAAGGCACATATACTTTTTCTGATTTCTGAGCCGCGAGCGGAGCAGGGGTGATAAGGCATATACTCAAACAAGCAACGCAACAGACGCAGAACAGCACAAACGCAGAGCCGAAAGAGAATGGAATGGCAGTCGTCAAGCGGCGCACGGGTTCTGTGTTTGTCGGTATGTTCAAGGGCGTGTTCAAGGTACTCGGTGTGTTCATGGACGTAAAAACGATTTGTGAAACGAACGGTAAAACGGCTTTGGCAAATGGTTTTGCCTCCAAGTGTTTCCTGAATAGACACCGTTTTTCGGATTGAGGTTTATTGAAGTCGCAAATATAGCAAAAATTTCGGATTTTGAGGCGGGAAAATGTGGCGGCGTGGTGGGATGCAGGTGGCAAAAGATTCCTCGTGAGTTTGTCTGTGAGACCTATTTCGCATTGTTTGCAATCTCCTTCCACACCTGCAAAGGCAAGGGAAGAGTTCTTACTGTAATCTCATTTGGTGTGAAGCATTATTGCTTGCCGATAGATGGATTAAGAATCAATGAAATATCCTGAATTAAGTCCACAATCTCCCGAACCGTCGAACGTGCCTCGGCAGTATTGCCACTTTGTAAAACACCAGCAAGGTATGAACGCCGCTGTAGCAGTTGCCGTGCAAGTTGTATTGCCTTTGCGTCTCCACTTGAAAATGCTCGTTCACGCGCCAGATAGATAAAATCATCCAAATTTGTTGCGCTTGAACGCCGAGATTCTATCGTCTGCAACGTCGTAAATTGTAATGCGCCATTACCAACAATTGCAGGGTGGTCTGTCAGGTTTATGTCTGCCTGCTTTGTTAAAACTGTGGGGATTCTATTCATGATAAGGCGTGATGCTTGTTGGGCTTTTTGTGCCACCATCTTCATTTCTTGTGCGGCGCGGGCAAACGTATTGCTTTCCGCTTCCACCGTAATTTCTTGCATGGTGAATGATCGAAGACTATCAAGCGTTTTGGGCGAAAACTGCTTTCCACATTGTGTTTGTAACATTTCCATTGCTGGTTTGAACCCTAAGGCAACGGCTTGCGATAAATCGCTACATGCCTGTTGTTTGTTGTCTTCATCTATCAAAATTCCGGCGCGGAGCATAAATGCTTGTGCAAACGTTGAATCGAACGTAATTGCCGTAGTAAGAAGCCGTTTTGCCGCGTTGAACTGTTTGAGATTAATATTGGCGATGGCGTTTTGCAGCATGGCATCCACATTGGTTGAATCTAAACGTTGTACGTCACCAAAGTCAAGTGATGCTGAATAATAATCCCCCAACCGCATGGCAGTTAGACCGCGATAATAAAATCCTTGTGCAAAGTCTGGGTTAAGAACAATACACCACGTAAAATCTTTGACGGCAAGCGGATATTGTTTCGTATCCAAATACAGAGTTCCCCGCGCCAAATAGTAACGGACATTGTTCGAGTCTTTATGAATGGCGGTTTCAAAGTCTTTTAGAGCATTTGGTATCTGTTTTAGGTTCGCAAACAGGAGCGCCCGATACATGTACGCATCGGCGCTGTCGCCGGAAGCACGGACGATAGTGTTATACATGGTAATAGCTCCGGCTGTATCGCGGATGAGCAGCCGAGCAAGCGCTGGCTCAACATAGTTTCGCCAATCACGGGCTGTTTGCGCCGAAAGCGTTTGACAGCAAAAAAGCGCAACAGCCACAACCAGACAAGAGCGAAGAATGAACGTCATAAAGGTTTTAAATTACGGTTCAGAAAATTATGGGTGTGGGCGACGGCACAAGAAAAAAATGTAAAATACGCCCCCAGCGGAGATGTGCGCTTCGCCGGGGGCGGGGAAGCTATTTATTTCACATAAAGCAGAAGGCTATTTTTGCTGATTTTGCTCCTGCCCTTCTGCTAACAGTGCAATGATGGTAAGCCATCGTATCGGTTTGGCTGAGAAAATTGATTCAGGTCGGCTTGAATTTTTGACTGGAAACTCTGAAAGTTTCTTTATTGGATACGATGCAATGAAATCAGCATACGTGGTCTTTATTTGTCTTGTTGCTTGTTCAGTGCTAAGACTTGCATACTCTTGAGGTTTGTTAGCTTTTTCAAAACCAACGCTTTTATCTAAAAGCTGTGAAGTTGTAAAAGCAGAATAAGGATTACATCTATCGTTAAAACCATTTACTATTTGTTGTGCAGTTTGCTTACATTGCTCTACTGTCCAGTATCCTCTAAGCATCATCAGAGACTTAGCCAAAACTTCTGTGCCACCATAACTCTTGTTCTGAAGGATGAGGTTTACATAAAGTTCAATAGTTTTTTGGACTCCTGGTGTTGGTTGCTCATCCAGCAAATAGCTTTGTAGTATTGATTGAGATAATCGTTGCTGTTCTTGTGATTTAATTACCATCGGAAATGTATTTATTCCATCAAGATATGTCTGCACTGCTTTATCAACCTGTTGCCATTGGGAAGCATTTTGCATTTGATGAGCAAATATCTCATTCTGCTTGGTAAATTTATCACGTAGGATAGGCTCGCGCAAAACCTCACCGAACATTTCTGATGCCTTTTCCATACTCATACCAGGTGGTGGGGCAATATATGAAGATTCTCCAAATTTCTTTGAGGCACCTTCTTTATTCAAAGAGGCAGGTATTTGTTCATTCATTGAGCTACTAGTAGTTGGAGTAACTGTGCTACAAGCAGCAAAAATGAGAGTGCCAATAAAGACAATCGTGGCTTGAGCGATAAATTGAGTATTCATAATAAAAGGTTTGATAAGTTATTTATAAAGCGATTCTGTTTTACAATAGAATGTCTTGAATTCAAGGATTTAAGATTGATACTATTCCGAAATTTACATTTGATCGAATTGAAATTACAATCCAATTTAATATGAACAGTGGGGGAATAAGATATTATCAACAGTGTCAGCTGAATTGAGTTGTCGAGATTTATAAATTGTTGTAGAAATAGTTATATCAGGAACGTTACAACCGTCTGTGTGCAAAACAGACCACTCTCTGCGATACCATGCAAAATCATTTAATTTATTACCTTGTGTACAAACTGTATTTCGTCCAGGATTGGGTGAACCCGCAGGTAGTCTCAATTCAGCATTATACCCAGAGGAAATGATGTCATACTCTTTAAATAATCCGTTTGGACACTTTTGCATTGCATCCGCTAAGGCTGAAAAGTCGCTTGGGCTGTGTGGATTTTGAATGATTGTGCAGGTACACCATTCTCTATAGACTGTTAGATTATCTTCTATCGGCGGCGGGTTTGGAGGCGGAGTACTTCCACCACTACCATTACCAGCGCTACCGCCATTTGTCGGTCATCCAGTCGGAGGAGTACCGCTTCCACCGCCGGTCTGAGGAAACCCCTGCCAATCCACAGGTGGAACAAATGGTGGCGGTATGGGTATCAGTATCGGATTATATACTGGAATGCCATCATCCATTGTCTTATACACTGGCGCAGCCTTCGCGGGCGGTTTGGCTGTCGTTGTGGCGGTTGGGGGCACACGTGAAGTATTGGTCTTGGTGCTTTTGGCGGCTTGCTGCGCCAGCACTGTGCCAGAGGTAGATAACGATACAAGCATTACTGTGGCAGAAAGGGCGACACGTCTGCCAAAGCGTGG
>JANYIG010000021.1 GCA_025358765.1 Candidatus Kapaibacterium sp. | reverse complement strand
AAGGCTTGTAAAGCCGCATCTGAAAATTCCCCTCTTTCCAAAGAGGGGTGGCTGGCGAAGCCAGACGGGGTGTTGTCTCACGTGCTATTCCCACTACCCCGCCCGAGCCAGACGGAAGCCGTCAGGCTGCCACCCCTTCGCCTGCCGTCTCCGCTGACGCAATGCGTCAGGCGAAGGGGAATCTGAAGAACTTAGCAGCCCTGCTGTTCGGGCTGTCGAATACAAGCCGCGCCAATCCGACAGCCCGCTAAGAAGCGGACAGCCGGAAATAAAAAATAGCATTCTATCACCCAAAAGGGAATAAGCATCTCGATAACAAACCTCTGTTGACTTAAAAATTATGGAAGAGCTTTTTGGTTTTGTTGGTGTGCTGTGTTTTATTGCGTTCGTCGTAGCGCCGCTTTTCATACTGTTTCGCAATACGAGCCGCACACGGGAATTAGAGCAGCGTATAGGCGTGATGCAAATGCAGATACAAGCATTACAAAAGCAGGTATTGAGCTTGCTTCCATCCGAAGCAGCGCAAACTCCCGCCAAACCAAGCGCGGCTATGCCACAAGCGGAGTTTGACCTTGCGTTGCTCAAAGAAATAGCAAAACCGCAACAGCCAGCGCCGACAACGCCAGAAGCGGCAGAAATTCCACCACCCCTGCGTTCGCCAATCACACCACCTAAACCACCCTCGCGCACCAATGCAGAATGGGAAGCATTTGTGGGTGGAAAACTGTTAAACCGCATCGGTGCTGTTGCCATCATCTTTGGTATTGGCTTTTTTTTGCAATACGCTTTCGATGCAAACTTGATTCCCGAATGGCTGCGCCCGCTTATCGGCGTGGCGCTCGGTATGGGAATGCTCGTGGCAGCACACCGCTTAAAAACACGTGGATTTGAGATAGTAGCACAGGGACTTGTCGGGGCAGGTGTTTCAGCGCTTTATTTATCCGTCTTTGCAGCGTTTGATTTTTACCATTTGATTCCTCAGCCTGTTGCTTTTGTGTTGATGATTTCGGTCACGGTTGTAGGGTTTCTTCAAGCACTGCGCTACGACTCCCGTGCTATTGCTCTTTTGAGTTGGGCAGGTGGTTTTTTAACACCGCTTTTTCTATCAACAGGTGATGTTAATGCCGTTGGTTTGTTCTCGTACCTTGCGTTTCTTGACGTAGGGCTGTTGGCATTGGTGTTTATGAAGGATGAATGGTTTGCGCTCAAGCCGCTTTCGTTTGCCGCAACATGGCTCTATGCCGCGTTTTGGTATATGGGTTCGTACAACAATGGGAACTATTTTACCATAGCCATTTTCTTTAGTACTCTCTACTGGGCGCTATTTTTCGCTGTAGATTTTTATCGCTCATATTCAGGAATGTCAAGCAAGGATGCTCGCTGGCGCAATCTTGAGTCCGGTATCAACTCTCCCCTTTATTACGCTGCGTTGTATGCTGTCGTTAACCCATACTATCACGCGGTGATGCCGATGATTACACTGCTTTATGGCAGTGTCTATACGGTCGCATTCCTCCTTCTTCGAGCAAAACAGCCGCAAAATGTGTTTACGAGCGTTCGATACGTTCTCACGGCTATTGTTGCACTTGTAGGGGCAACAGCAATCTATTTTGATAATAGTGCAACAGTTATAGGATGGGCTGTCGAGGCGGTGGTGCTTCTCTGGATAGGTGTTCGATGGAATCTTTCCGCTGTTCGTTATGCAGCATTGGGGTTGCTGATTCTCACAATACTGCGACTATTGGCTCTTGACGATTCTTACTCCGCAGAACACTTTAGATTATTTTGGAACATGCGTGTTCTGACGTGGAGTGTCGTCATCACAGCGCTTCTTCTTTGCGCCTTAGCGTACAATCGCGCCGAAGAGCGATTTAAATCACTCATTATTACTACGCTGCACAGCGCATGGAGCGCCCTGCTTTTTGTTCTTCTTACGTTGGAAACAGTACTCTATTATCAAGCGCAGTCACCAGAAGTAATGGTTCATGTCCTGCAATTCCGCACGATGCAGACGCTGGTGATTGTGTGGCTTATGTACGCTATATTCATGGTATGGGTAGGGCTGCGAGCGGTCTTGATGCCATTGCTCTATTGCGGTTTGGTCGCAGCGCTTGTAAGCGCGGTAGTAGGTGTTACTGGCGGCTTTGCCTATATTCCTGCCACAGATTTTATGCCGATCCTCAATATTCGCTCCATGGCGCTTCTGTCCTGCCTTGCTGCTTTTGCTGGCATACGCACTATTGTTCAACGGCAGCAATCATTTATTGCCATTTGGCTCGACTACGTCGTGCAAGGATGCGGTATCGCTATGATCGTCGTCGCTTTTACATTGCTCACGGGTGAAACTTCCGATGTTTTTCAGCAGAAAATCTCATTCCTACACGCGTCTGGGTGGTCGGCTCAGATGATGATTGCTCTCGAAGGGTTAGAAAATATGCGTAAACTTCTGCTCTCTCTGCTCTGGTTACTTTATTCTATCGCCCTATTAGCCTTTGGTATCGCTCGTCGTGTCCGGGGGCTGCGATTGGCAGCTATACTTCTTTTTGGCATATCCATCTTGAAAGTTTTTCTTTTTGATTTATCATTCCTGCAAACACCGTATCGCATTTTGTCATTTATTGCATTGGGGGGGATTTTGCTATTTGTGTCGTACCTATACCAACGGTACAAAGACGTAATCTTGGGAGCGCAGTCTTCGTAGAAATAACAACGGCACGGGAAACGTTTGTCTCCGTGCCGTTTATGAGGATATTTTTGTCAATCTCAGTCTTCTATCGCCGAAATGTCAATCGTATCATTGTCATTGATGTTTTTGACGGCTTTGTTTCTGCGGGTTGTAGCGATTTCAAGGTCTAAATATTCTCGCAACGCAGGTTTAATATACATGCCGTCAAGCGGAAAATTTTTCAAGCCTTCTGCGAGTTTTGCTGCTCTGCCTTCGGGCGGAAGGTGTTTGTTTAAAACAATTTTCCGTTCTTCATAGACCGTGCAATACCCGCCTCGAAAGCTGCCTTTGTCAATAATGACTTGAATACCGATTTGCTCGGCAACCGCTTTGAGTTCTTCAAAAAGTTTTTCTGGCTTCAGTTTCAATGCTGCATCCTTTCTACTGTTGAACATACTGGGGTTTGGTGACGTGCGGGGAGCAAAGATACACAAACGATATGATTCAACGCAAGGACTGTTTTACACAATATTTTACACAATATTTTCAGAAGTCTGCACCTCGCACTCACACAAATGCGCTCATACCCGTGATTGCCCGCCCGACAATAAGCGTGTTCATCTCGTATGTTCCCTCCACCGAATAAATTGCCTCGGCATCAGAAAAAAAGCGGGCAACATTATGCTCTACCAAAATACCATTACCACCCAATACCTCACGCGCCCATGAGACCGTTTCACGCATCTTTGCCGTGCAAAACATTTTGGCGAGCGACGCATGTTCATCCTTCATCGTTCCGGCAAGCTCCATTTGCGCCACGAGCAAGCACATTGCCTGCGATGCGGTAATATTGGCTAACATTTGCACAAGATGATGCTGCACTAATTGAAAATTGGCAATCGGCTTGCCGAATTGGATGCGAGAGCGGGTGTAGCGCAGCGCGTTTTCGTATGCGCCCATCGCGCAGCCGACGGAACTCCACGCCACAGCAGCCCGTGCCAGACGTAACACGTGCGCCGGAGCCGCAAAGCTCTCAGCATTCTGCAAACGGTCTGATTCTGCAATGCGGCAGTTCGTGAGATAGACGTAGCCGTTTTGGACGCTACGAAATGCAATTTTCCCCTCAATCTTTTTTGTCTCTAACCCGGGCGTACCGCGCCGTACAAGAAAACCCTTCACCTGATTCGTGGTTTCATCACGCGCCCAGACGACAATAACATCCGCAAACGTCGCATTGCCTATCCACTTTTTTGCACCGTTCAACACCCACACATCACCCTCGCGGCGGCAGGTAGTCATCATGCCGCGAGCCGTTCCAGAGCCAACTTCCGGCTCCGTCAGCCCAAATGCACCTATCAGCTCCATGCGCTGCATCGGCGGAAGCCATTCGTTACGCTGTTCCTCCGAGCCACAATGATAGATAGATGCCATTGCCAAACCCACCTGTACGCCGTAAAACGTCTGGAACGACGCATCCACGCGAGCCTGCTCCATTGTTATCGCACATTCCAACAAAAACGACATTCCCAAACAACCATAACCCTTGAACGACGCGCCCACAATGCCCATTGCGCCAAGTTTGGGGATCAGGTGCATCGGGAATTCGTCGCGCAGCCAATATTCGTTGGCAATGGGGGAAACTTCTTGCTCCAGAAAGTCGCGCATTTGCTGGAACACAGCGCGTTCCTCCGGCGGCAGATGCTCCAGAATATTGTAAAAATCGCTATTGACGGGCGGAAGGTCTAACGTTGTGTCGTCTTGTTTGGTTGCCATAAATTTAAGTTTAGATAACCTTAACCATCCTCAAGCGCATCACCCCTCTGCAAGCCGCCACGAAGACGTGTTGCGTCTTGCTTCTCCCCTTATAAGGGGAGATTGAGTGGGGTTCTTGCGCGTAAGGTTTGATGCAGTTTCCAGGAATTTATCTAAAGTTCAACATAAAATGAGCGAAGTATAAGTGAACCGTTATTCCTTTGTCATTCACTTTTGTCATTCACTTTTGTCATTACAAGCGTACCGGCATCACGAGCATCAACACGTCATCTGCTTCCTGCTCGTCGCGGATGGGCTTGTAATGACAAAAGTGAATGATAAAAGTGAATGACAAATGTGAATGACAAATGTGAATGACAAAGGTGAATGACAAA
>JANYIG010000329.1 GCA_025358765.1 Candidatus Kapaibacterium sp. | reverse complement strand
CGAATGTTTTCAGAGCCATCGTATCTGCCTCCATCGGTGCGAACGGCACTTCCGCAAGGGGAATTGCTCCTAAGCATTGCCACACCATGGGAGATGACGATTAAAGAGTCCATAGGCAAACTTCGTCTTGCTGAACCAACGCTCCACATCGTGCAAGAGCATCTTCGCCGCAAGTCCGTTGCTTTGTTATCCATTAAAATTCATCATCTCGAAGCGCTCCGCGCTCTACCACACCATCATCGAGACCCATTCGACCGCATCATTATTGCTCAGGCGCTTTCCGAGAATATATCGGTTGTGAGTAGTGATACCGCATTTGATGATTATGGTGTGCAGCGTATTTGGGAGTAATGGATATTCGGAGAGTATATCAGTTTTTTTTTCATAACTCGCTGAAGATAGAATTCGTTCACAAGGAAAACACGAGGAGAATAGATCAATGACAACATCAATGAAAGCAGCTGTATTGGAAGCAGTAAATGCTCCGCTCATCATCAAGGACGTTGAAAAGCCCTCCGTTGGCGTGGGCGAGGTGTTGGTGCAAGTGAAATCTGCCGCGCTCAATCACCGTGATGTGTGGATTCAAAAAGGACAATATGCGGGCTTGAAGTTTCCTGCTATTCTGGGTTCGGACGGTGCGGGAATCGTTGCAGAAGTTGGCAGTGGCGTGGATGTTGGGCTTGTGGGCAATGAAGTCATCATCAATCCCGGATTGAACTGGGGCGATAACCCCAACGCGCATAGCAAAGAATTTAAGATTCTGGGATTGCCGGACGACGGCACGTTTGCGGAGTTTGTGAAGATTCCCGCAGAGTACGTCCACCAAAAACCGCAGCATCTCACGTTTCATGAAGCAGCAGCCGTGCCGCTTGGGGGGCTGACAGGATATAGAGCGTTGTTTACTCGTGCACAGGCAAAAAAAGGCGAAAAAGTCCTCGTCACGGGCGTAGGCGGCGGCGTGGCGCTGTGTGTGTTGCAATTCGCCGTTGCACTCGGCGCTGAAGTATGGGTCACGTCTGGCTCCGACGAAAAAATTGCAAAGGCAAAAGCGCTCGGCGCTCGCGGTGGCGTGAACTATAAAGCTGAGGACTGGGAAAAAACATTGCAAGCAGAAGCGGGGTTGTTCGATGTGGTGATTGACAGCGCTGCGGGCGACGGATTCAAAAAACTCATCGAACTTTCGGTTGTGGGTGGCAGAATTGCGTTTTTTGGCGGCACACGGGGCGCTATCACGAACATCATTCCCGGTCGCGTGTTCTGGAAGCAGCTTTCCATCTTGGGTACGACGATGGGCAATCCGTCAGAATTTGCAGCAATGCTGAAATTTATCGAAGACCACAATCTCACGCCCATCGTGGATAGCGTGTTGCCATTCACAGACGCAGAACAAGCCATGCGCCGCATGGACAATGCCGAGCAGTTTGGCAAACTTGTGCTGCACGTGTCGTAAAACGTGCTTGTGCTGCAGTTTTTTGATGGACACTGCCTTGTGGTTGAACGGAGCGGCAGTGTCCATTGCTGCTTTGCAGCGCTATGCCCCTGACATACCCGTTGACGCTCTATTACCGCGTCCCCTCCACCACCCGAATCTCCTCTGCCGTCAAGCCGTACAGCTGATACACCAGAATATTTATGGCGCGGTCTTGTATATGCAAATGTGAAATTGATGTGACTTGAATTCAACTTACAAGTGCGAAAGTTGTAACGTGTTGGAAAAGAATATCTCTGCGGTTGTTTAGAAGTCAGCAGTTTTTACAATAAACTGCTATAATCTATAATGTAGCAAGCCATTCTCCAAAAGGCTGAACATCTTTCGCTTCAACTTTAGCGCGAATACTTTGTACAGCCATATTCATATCATCAACTTCTACTACTGTAAAGCCTTTCAAGCCTCGCCACTTTTGGAATGCTGCTCGATGCTCTTGAAATTCCTCGCCGCCAAATCGTTCCATATTAATAAGCAGATGATAGTTTTCCGCCTCAAATCGTTGCTGTGCCTCAAATCGTTGTTTAAGTGATTCAAAAATAAGAAAAAAACGAGAAAGAGCGTCTTCGGCACGTAAATTCGGCATTTGACCACAAAACAGACTACCATTCCCACCAATAAAATCAATCGTTGGGGTAGTAGAAGGAATATATTCTTGTAGTATCGCATCAAGGCTATATCCTATATTCAAACGGGACTGAAGGAGAGAGTCTTTTTTCAAGGCGTTATGAAATACGGTACTAATGCGCGGTGCGTTTCTATGCTGTTCTTGTTCAGCAGCGTCAGCAACAAATATTTAATATAGTTGCTTAAACGTTTCCTCCGGCATATCAGTAGCCACAGGTTTTGGGGCTGTGTAACGAATAATGCCGTTTTCGTAGGCATGGAGATACTGCAAATACTGAGCATCAAACGAATGCTTTTTGATACCTGCTAATGCACCATCCAAAAGTAATCTGTCCTTTATATCGCAAGCGCGGCAAATACGCTTTATGCGAGATTCAGAAATTTTCACTTAATAATCGTGAATATCGGAACGTAGTATCATCCCAATAGTAAACACGTCGGAACGTGCCGTATTCGGACAAAATTGAATGAGAGAAATAAAGGTATTCATGGTTCTTCGCGGACAAGTTCGGTGAGAAAATCACCAAGAAGATGCTGGCGTTTGGTTATGTAATGCAAAAGAATATCTTGTTCGTCATTGCTGAGACCATACTCAACGGGCAATGTAGAAAAAATTTCTTCTATTTTGCTTTGTGGGATGGTTACGATTTCTTGAAGTATTTCTTCAAGAATCCGCTCAAAAAAGAGAGCAAGCAATTGTCGCACTTGAATTGTTACGTCGTATGGAAGCAGTGTATCGTACAATGTTGGGCATTCATCACGATATTCAGAGCGCAAAAGCATCGGATACGAATAGCCATTAAAAATGCGGGTATGGTCTATCGCACATAAACTCAGACGCTTGTTTTTCTGATGCACCAAAACATTTTGATTATTAACAGTGCGGTCATTGTTATGCAGCCATACATCAAAAATGATAATTCGCAGTAATTGTTCGGGGATTGCAAATTTACTCAAGTCCCGTTCTTTAAACAAGAACTCATTGATATTCTTGGAATCTATCAACATCTCAGACCCAAAGCCTATTCCGCGTGGTATCATTCTCTGAAAATCAAAGTCTGTTGGTATAGAATTTGGCGTAATTTCAACAACTGCCGTTGGAGGTACGGCAACACCACAAAGCAGCGCAAAGGCACTTCCAAACCATTCGTTTACAAGTTCACGATGTTTACTGCCGTTTTCACTGTGTTTCACGATGTACATCTTACCATTGTCGCAGGCAAACTTACATGGATAACTGCCTGAAGTTTGGAGTTGTTCTGCAAAGAATACTGTTTAAACACGCTCTATCATTCTCGCCCCTCCATCACCGCTATTTCCTCCGCCGTCAAACCATACAACGTATACACCAACGCATCTATCGCACGGTCGGTCGTGGCAAGCGTCATTTTCAGCCTTTCAGCCTCCGCTTTTTTCTGCTCGAAGTACGTGAGCAATTCCTCTTGGTCGTTCAGCGAAAGTTTCACCTTTGCTTTTTTGATTTCTGCTTCCAGTTCCGCCCACGTGAGAGCATCCCATTCCTGAAGTTTCGTGCTGGCTTTGGTGATGCCCGTTTTGCTCAAAAGCAGCGTCAAAACTCGCTTGCGGAGGTCGGCGAGGGCTTTGGTCGTGGCAATCATCGTTTCAACGTGGCTTCGTAACAAGGGAGCATGCTCCCTTGTTTCCAGATTGGACGGAATAGGCAGTTGCACCAAGTACATCGGCTTGTATTCGTAGAAACCGCCTTGCTTCGTGGCTGCGATGCTATGCATGAAAAAGTCTGTTGCCTTCGAGTTCAGCACAGCAAGCAAGGCTTTGTCGTCCACGCCGATAATACTCGTTTTGTCGTTGGAATAAAAACCACTTGCATCCACAAGGTATGATGCGGTCTGCACGATTGCAGGTACGATAATCTTCGGCTTTTCAAATTCTTCGTAATACTCACACGCTCTCAGTTCCCACCAGTAATCGCCTTGGTCTGAACGTTTTCGAGCAGCATCGGCAAATTGAACAAGATGCTTGGAAACAGCCGGATATGAGGCTTGAAGCCACTCCCACACTTCTTCTTCCGTAACAAGGGAGCATGCTCCCTTGTTCAATTCGTAGTGCCGTCGCGTCCAGCCCTTCGGAAAAAGAATCAAGTACGATTCTGCTTCCGGCGTTGCATACCGTTTCACATCTCGCCCTGCAAGAAACGGCTTCAACACATCCGCACTCTTTGGGTCTTCGGCTATCAAGCGGGTGCGAGTGGTAGCATTAACGACAAAGGCTTCGTTCAAACCTGTCAGAACACCACGATAAATCTTCCCCTGCACATACTCGCCAAGCGGCG
>JANYIG010000324.1 GCA_025358765.1 Candidatus Kapaibacterium sp. | reverse complement strand
CTATTGTCCAAAAAGGAGTAAGATAAGTACAAAGGCAAGGGTATAGGCAAGAACAGCAAAAAGCCCGCAATCGTAGCGATTGCGGGCTTTTTGCGGTGCTCCGGAAGTAGGACTTGAACCTACGACCCTCTGATTAACAGTGAGCGCGTTTTCGTTGGTAAACTGTTGATATTGAATAAGATGAATTCTCACTGAGACCAATATGAGACCAATATCTTGATTTTATTTTACTTTAAGGTTGCATCCAATCGCTCACGAATTTCCGTGCTATCGTAATAGGTGTAATGCCCCAGCGTCACATCCGCTTTGCTGTGCCGAAGGAGTTTCATTTGAAACTCGAACGGCAAATTCCGTATGCGGAATTTGAACGTGGTGCGGAAATGTTTAAAACTCCTTCCGCTTTTTTCAATGTTGCAGCGCTGCATGGACGCATTGAGTTTGTTCGTTAAGGGACTGAGTGAGGAGTGCTGCCAGCGAAAAACTTTTTGCCGCTCTCCAGCAAGCGCAAGCGCCGCCGCCAAAATTTCCTTTGCACGTGATGAAATGGGCGTAGGTTCTTCCACCTTCGTGATTTTGTTGTTCCACCGCACGATGCCGCTCGCAAGGTCAATCTTGTCCCGTGTAAGATTCAGCGCGTCCACCGGACGCGCTCCCGTCTCTACCATCAACTCGACCAACAACGCCAGTTCTGGGTCGTGCGAGCGACAATCTGCAATGATAGCGGTTACTTCCTCAGCCGTGTAGATTTGTACGTCCTTTTTGGGTTCGCGCTTCTGGAATTGCGCCTTGAACCGCGTTTGCGCCAAACAATCCCGTGCCGTACAAAAATTCAGAAATGCCTGAAATTGGCGCAAATACGTGTTGATAGTTACCGCCGAAAACTTGCGCTCGACCGCCGTGCGGTTTTTGAAATACACCACGTCTTCCTCAATGTTCTCGACCGTCAGCAGATAATTCTGTTTGCGGACGATTACATCAAATGCCAGTTTGTAATTCGTGAGCGTTTTCGGGCGCAGGTCTTTTGTTCGCACGAACATGTCCCACGCCTCTTGAATCCGAATAACCTTTGTTTCTTGTTTTTGCGGGAGAAATTGATTGAGATGAAGTTCGTGCTGCTTCTTTTCGACGAGCTTCCGGTTCGCGGGCGTGTCGGAAAGATGTGTGTAGATTTTGCGGTATTTGGGCTTTCCATTGCGGTCTATTTCGTCGTTCAGACGCACTTTTAGCACGAGTTGTTCACGCACGACGAAGATGGAGCCGGGCAGGACGTTCTTTTTACGAGGCATGATGTTGAAGCGTTGAAGTGCGGTTTGTGTGTCTTACCGAGTAATGGCGAATGTACGCTGTTGTGTTGCGCCAAGAGTGCGAATCTCCAGCATATATGCGCCACTTGCCAGTATTGCGGTGCTGCATAGTGTCGTATGTTCTCCAGCAGCATAATACGCTTCGTGTAATGTTGTTGTGCGACCAAGAGCATCTATTGCAACGAGTTTGACAGGGGAGGCGTGTTCGGTCGAAAAGGAGACGGTGATGCTTTCTTTGGCGGGAACGGGATAGACAGAAAGAGGAGAGGCGTTCGCAGCAGCAGCAGCGGACACTGACAACGGCAGAGCAGCCCGACGGAGGGAATCAATCAAATGCTGGTTTTGTGGCGTGTTTGTTTGTCCCAGCGGGCTGATGACAATTGCACTGGCACGATTGCTATTGTAATCTGCCAACGTTCCGGTTGGCGTTTCGGCAATAACGGTCGGTGTTGCCGAACCCGTTTCATCGGAGGTACGCAAAAGCGGGCGAATGCCGTTTGTTTGCGCTTGCGTTAATCCTGCTGCGAGCGCATGAATACTGCCACCTATCCCCGCAATCTCTTCACCACTGCGTTTCAGCATAATCATATCCCGCACTGCGATATTAAAATTGCCGCTTGCCGTGAACAACTCGGAATTATTCAGCCCTGCCGTAATAACTGTGTCCGCTTGTCGTTGAGCGCCTTCGGTGGAGAATCGCAACACAATCAACGTTCCTGCTCGGAGGTTCTGCCAAAATGAAATGGCGCGAAAACGGTAACTGCCTGAGCCACTCGTTACCGAATCGGTGAGAAGTGTACCGTCCGGCGTAGTAGCGAAATCCCGTAAGGCTGCGCTCCGCAGGTCGAGACGGTCGCGGACGACGAGTAGCTCGACAGCATCGCCCTCGCCACTTTGCGCGTTACCACCATTGCGGTATTTGTTGATGACCGCTTCTTGGGAAAGCACCGTGCTTACGAAAACAGCGCTTGCAACAAGAAGCGCAAGGACACTGAGGAGAGCATAAAGAAGGTAACGCATTATTCGCTGGTTTCTATTTTTTCTGTAACACCGATTCGACTGCGGCGCTTGTGAGTTTGGTAATTTGATGGGCGTAATATTGGGATTTTTGGAATGTTGCGCCCGGCTTCAGTTCTTTAATCTCAAAGACTTCGCTATTCTCGCCGGGTGTAGATTTGCCTTTTACGTTTTGCACGAACTGGATTTTCACCGTCACCACGACGTTTTTTAGCGTTTGTTTGCTGTCGTTGCGGATAGCAATATTGGCTGCGCGAGCTTGCCCTTCTCCGACAATAGCACTATATCCAACGATGAGTTCGGCAGGGGAAATCTTAGCCGTAATGAACGTTTGCGAAAAGATTGACATTGGAACCAATAGCAGAAGAGTAACGGAGATAAGAAGAGTTTTCATAAGAATGAAGAAGGTAGAGA
This sequence comes from Candidatus Kapaibacterium sp., assembly GCA_025358765.1. GTDB lineage: Bacteria > Bacteroidota > Ignavibacteria > Kapaibacteriales > UBA4661 > JANYIG01. The sequence goes on along the minus strand of JANYIG010000324.1, from coordinate 3,244 downwards.
GAACAAAATTTACTTCTTCGGAATATACACTTTTTTGCCTCTTTCAACCCCGCCGAACTTTTCGGTAATGCCCGCCAACTACCCCCAGCACGCTAAAGCTATCGTTTTCGCTAACAATAATCGGCTGGTAGCGCGGGTTTTCAGATACAAGTTCAATGCGTTGCTGCCATGATTTTGCGGCGATTCGTAGCCGCTTCATGGTGTGTTCGCCGTTCAGCGTCACGATGACAATATCCCCATCTATCGCCTCGACCGAGCAATCCACAAACACCACATCGCCAATTTTGAAACCCGCGCCCGTCATGCTATCGCCCTTGACGACGAGCTGGTACGTCATCGTTGGGTGGAGTTCGGCGTGGCGATAAAACGGCTCGTGGTCGCTATCGAAAATATCGTCGAAGTGCATTTCAGGCTCGCCGCAGGGAACACTGCCGTGAATGCGGAGATTGCGGAAGTCGAAATCCAGAACGGTCATAATCGTAGAGTTATTTGGGTTTTTCTGAACGTTGGATGATTGATTTTAGCACTGCCAATTCCTCTTCTGTTACGATGTTTTTCCCTATAACGTTTTTTGCATTACCTAAGACTTCCAATTCGTCCGGCTTGTGTTTTGCTCGCAATGCCCGCCCTGCCTCGTTGTTGGCGTACATTTCGCCTTCGCCTGTAAATAGCCAGTGAAAATTTACACCCGCACATTTTGAAATAATCAAGTCGTAATCAAGAGTTTTACGACGCTTCCAATTCGCAACGGTTGGTTGGGATACCCCTAAAAACTCTGACAATTCTACATCAGTTCCTATCCCAAAGCCAGATTTTATGCGGTTAAGGACATCCATGATTATTATTTTTCTGAAAACATAACGAAACGAAATTTTTCCTTGTTAGATATTTCATTTTGTTATATTTTTACATATACCAAATGCACTTGGTCACTAAGCGCAATGTAAAAAAATCTCGTTACAATACAAGAGGAAATTATGGAAGCTATTAACGAAAAGAGCGGTAATGCCGCGCTCTGGATTTCGGACGAGGTCTATGAGGGCGTAAAAGAATATCGTCATGCCGAGCGCAAAGAAACAATCAAAGAAGCCGCTCACGAAATCATTCGCCTTGGCCTTGCCGTGACACGCGGCGAGTACGTGAAGCGCGAAGAAATAAATGCGTAATCCCTAAACAAAAACGGCTTCAGGTTCTCGCAAAACCCAAAGCCGTCAATTCATAAACCCCTTATCCGGAGGTCGTTATGTCTGTTTTTCTACAGGCACAGCCTAACACTGTGCTATTCTCCCCCGCTCGTATCCTCACCTTGAAACCATTAGCGGTATCGGCAAGTAACATTTCTTGCCGCGACTTGCAACGCATCTCACGCGCTACGGAGCAAAAATACGCAGAATTTACGAAAAATGCAATGGCTGTGTTTCCCGACAAACGCCTTGCGTCTATTGCCGTTGCGCTCTCGAAAATCGCGCTTTTGCACGACCTTTCTAAGCACCTTGCAACCGACGCAACGGTAGCGTTCGACGTGCTGGATGCTGTTTCGGAGCTTACCGAAGAAACGCAAGCATTTCTTTCCACATTTTTGCTCGAACACGGGTTGCCGGCGCTGCTTACGGAGGAAATATCAGCGTACGTGCGGCAGGAAGGGGCGCAAGCCGCATGAATGCTACACCGAAACCAACAGATGGCAAACTTTCTGCTGCAATCGAACCGCGTTGGATGGGCGTGGAACAAGTGTATAGTTATTTCGGAGGGCTATTGAGCCGTCAGGAAATAGAACATCTGATGAAAAACAATCACATCAAATCGTGGTGGAAAAAACGCCGCATCGTAACGCACCTGAAAAACGTGGAGCAGTGGGACGACGACATCCGCCGCGCTAAAGACCCGCACACAACTAAAATGCTCGGCGCTGGCTATGTCGTTCCGGTCGGCTATGTTTTGCAAACCGAAACTGGACGCAGGAGGGTATCGCTATGAATGCTATCGTGAAACATGACGCATTGCGTCAGGGCGCGGAGCTTGAAATTACGCCACGTTCGGGGCTGCTCGACATTGCACGGCACTTGCCGGAAATGCGCGATTTGGCGATGATTTTTCTGAAAGCGCAAATCGTGAATAAGCAGCTTGATACCGCTGAAAAAATTCTGGCGGTGATGTTCAAGGCGCATGAACTCGGCATTTCGCAGACCTACGCGCTGGAAAAAATGTCGGTGATTAACGGGCATATCAACATGGAATCGGAGTTGATGTTGGCGCTCGTTTACAAGAGCAATTCGTGTGCTGCGGTGGACATCAAGGAGGGCAAGGACGTGTGCAGCGTTACGATGCAGCGAATAACGCCGAAAATCAAACATACCACCACGTTTTCGATGACGGATGCTCGAACGGCGGGGCTGACAAACAAGGAAAATTGGCAAAAATACCCAAAAACGATGTGTCGGTGGCGAGCTATCAGCGAGTGTGCGAAGGTGGTATTTCCTGACGTGTTAGGCGGCATTGTGAACGATATGCCGCTAACAGTGCGAGTGCCACAGTCTCAGGCAATTCAGGAGCCAGAAAGCCCAGAAAACGACGCTGAAACACCCCAGATTCAGGATGCACCAGTAAATCAACCAAATACCGAGACCGAACAAATTCCCGCCGAAGTCCGCCGTCCGCTCACTCCGTCGGAACTCAAACGCCGCATAACTGCGTATGCCGCCAGAGTGCCGGAGAAGGGCAACCTGTCGCAACTCCGCGAACACGTTCGGCGCTCGTTGGAGTGGATGACGGACAACGCTGGGGACGTGGGAACGCTGTTGCGTTATTTTTTCGGCAAATCAGCGGTGAATGACCTCAGTACGGGCGAGTGCAAAAGTATCATACGGTGGATAAACCTTACCGAAAACGGCGATACGCTGCAATGCGAGCCGCATTCCGTCACGGAGTTTCACGCGGTGATGCGCGAACGGGGAATCCCTCGCAGCGCCGAACAGAAAATCTTCGATGACACAGAATCCAACAATACTGCCATATATGATGCCATAACCGACTAATTTTTTTTCATTCAAATCTACGAGAGAGTAAGAATATGAGTATGCGTATCACAAAGGTGAACTATAACGGGACGCGAATCAAAATTGAGTACGAGGTTCCGAACCCCCACACAAGCGGCATTGACAGCTACACGATGGAAAGCACGGACGAACCCGTGCAGGATTTTAAGGATGCGTTAGCGGGTTTGCGCGAACACGTAGTGAATATC
>JANYIG010000317.1 GCA_025358765.1 Candidatus Kapaibacterium sp. | reverse complement strand
TGGCTTGATAGTGCTTGGTTTTGGGGGCTTGTGGATAGGCGGTTTTGTTCACCCACAATCCTTGTCGTTTTCCGCAGAAACAGTTATTCCATCCTTGGTTGTGTTCGTTTTTGTTGCTGTCAATGAGGAGTTTTTGTTCCGTGCTTACGTTCTTCGCAACCTGTTGGACACGATGAAAAATCGTTACATAGCTTTATGTGTTTCTTCCGTTGTTTTTGCTGCCTTGCATCTGCTGAACCCAGATATGAAGCCGATTGCGTTTGCTAATTTGGTTGTGGCGGGCTTGTTGTTGGGTATATATTTCGTACACAAACGGAGCGTCTGGCAAGCAGTCGGGATGCACTTTGCGTGGAATTATGCTCAATGCTTATTGGGTTTCAACGTCAGTGGTCTGAGCTGTCCGTCGGTTGTTCAGCAAACAACCACTGGCTCGGAACTTGTTACAGGTGGCGCATTTGGCTTTGAAGGTTCGGTGTTGGCTCTTGTATTACAATCGGGTGCTGTTATCTGGATTCATCTGCGGTACCGCAACACTCATTAATCAATCTTAATCACGCGGCAAACATTGTGTCAAACTATTGCATTGACTGAGGTTGCGAGCGGCGTTTATTCCATAGACCCAATATATACCCCAACACAAACGTGAGCAGCACAAAAGCGGATTCCTTAGGGCGCTCAATAAATACATAGACGGTCATCCACAAGCTAATGAGTGCAAAAATAATGGGTGTCGTGGGATACCCCCAAACCTTGTACGGACGCGGTAAGTCAGGGCGACGCACGCGCAGCACGATCACGCCCACAACTGCCAGAAAATTGAAGATGTTTAAAATAAAACCTGCGTAAATCAAAATGGCATCAAACGTTGAGGTCAGCACGAGTAGAATGGCAATCAATGCTTGTGCCACGAACGCCCACACGGGAGCGCCCTGCGCGTTGGTTTTCGTTGCAAAGCGGAACAGTTCGTAATCTTCGCCCATCACCTTCCAAACGCGCGGTCCCAGAATCACATATGAACTTACCGTTGCCAGCAACGCCAGTGCTATCAATGCACTCATGACTTTTGCGCCCGCGGCACCTATCATTGCTTGTGCGGAATAATGCCCAACGTCTATCTTGCCCGCCAAATCTTGCATGGACGCGGTTTTGAGAAAAGCAACGTTCAACAATAAATACAACACCGTGACAATAGCAACACCGCTCAAGACCGAGCGCGGAAGTGTCTTTTGAGGATCACGCACTTCGTCCAAGACGTAAATAGAGGAATTCCAACCAAGATAGGCGTATGAGACATAAACAAACGCCACCGCATACGCCGGAGTGAGCATCCAGCTTGCGTCCTGCGCCGTTGGTACGAGTGGAATAGCTTGATTATTCCCAAACACAAACGCCGCCACTATAAACACCAGTATCAGTGCGATGTTGAAATATGTTACTCCGCTATGCAAGAGTGCTCCAAAACGAACGTGCAAACTGTGAATAAGCGTGGCGAAGACAATCACGCCGACCGCCATTGCAAGCGGCGGCAAGGGCAAAAAATTTGCCATATATTTGCTAAAAGCAACCGCAGCAACCGCAATCGGAGCCGCCAAGCCGGAGACGAGTGTGGCAACACCGGCAATAAACCCTAACACGGGATGATAGATGCTTGAAAGTAAGTGATACTCGCCGCCAGAACGCGGGAGCGCGGCACCGAGTTCGGCATACGCCAGCGCACCACACAGTGATGCCACGCCGCCCAACACCCACAACAACAAGACAGATGGAACTGACGGAATCGCTTGTACTTGCAGACCAAGCGACGTAAAAACACCTGTTCCCACCATGGCGGCAATAATCAGGGCAGTTGCTTGGGAGTAACCAAAAACACGCTTGTTCACAAAGGTTTTAGAAAATGGATGGGGATGAAAGTACAGCAGTGTTAAAAGTAACGAAATTTTGAGCTTTTCAAAAACACCCTGTAAGTAAAGTTCCGCAAATTGGCGTATTTTACCAAAAATGTTGTTAAAATCTAATGCTTAACTTCGTACTTTTGGTCAATCATCACTATGAAATCGCTATTTTTCTCGCTGTCGCTGCTTTGTGCTGCCTGCACAAGCGCCAATGCTCAATCTGACTATGATGATGCTCGAATCGTATATACAGATACCTCCTACGCTCGTCCGGTACTCATCGCACCGGACTCCTTGTCTTCCACCAGCATCATCATTCAAGCACCCCGTAGTCCACGGTACGCTGACCTCTCTTCAACCAGCATCTCTGGTATATTTCTATATGATGTGGCGCTTGACAGCGCTTTTACCAGCTTTATTGCACGTAATATTTATTCCAAAAATCCATTCGGTTTTTCATGTCAACCTTATTCTCTCATCATACGTATGCGGTTGATTAAACTCAAGCCTGCTACTACATATTACTATCGCCTTCGAGCATTGTTTGACATTACTGACATTACTGTACCCCATGCCTCGCGTTTTAGTACGACGGCATCATTTCGTACACCCCTTGTGTCACCACCAACCATCGTCACTTCGATAGCAACACTGCAACTGAGCCACGATGCCATCACACTCACGTGGTTTCCCGCCGAAGGGAAACCGACAGAATATCACGTGCAAGTAGCAAAGGACAGCCTCTTTACAAACATTGTCGCTGGTTATGATTCTTTACGGGTGCAGGTGAAAAACGACACCGCTCGTTCAGAAACACAGACAAGGATAACAGGCTTGCAAGCGGGTACGCGCTATTACTTCCGTGTGCGGAGTCGCAACGCACAAGGAACAAGTGCCTTCTCGCCCGCCATATTTGATGAAACATTTGCCCAACCGCAAAAATTCACCGCTCGACGCATGACCTACGACGAAGGTCTGCGGTCAGTCTCAACTCCAGAGGTGGGAGTGATGGGCATTAAGCGAGTGTATCTTCCTAAAAAGAGATTGTCGCTGCATGATGCAGATTCTATTATTGCGTTAGTCGTACAAAAGGGCATCGCCCTTGAAACCGCTTGGTTCCAAGACAGTTCTTCGTGTAGGATTGAAGATAGGTTCACCTCTGTTTTATCGGTCAAGTTAAAAGTGCTCAATAGCGCCATTGATAGTTTGCAGTTTGGAAGGTCATACACAACGTCGTACGCATCGGAGGAATGGCTTAATTGTGTATGTAAAAACTATCGCCTCTATTACAACTTCGACACACAAGTATCAGTACAAGAGCCACAGCCAGCCACAGCAGCGCTTAACCTTGAGCAAAATGCACCTAACCCAGCAGATGACGAAACGAATATTGCCTTTGAACTTCCGAACGCTGCACATGTAACATTGACATTGCACAACATACTTGGACGTGAGGTCTTCACTATTGCTGATGGCGCATACACCGCAGGAAAACACATGATTCCGCTCTCGTTGCACCATTTGCCGCAAGGCATCTACACGTATCGCCTCAGCGCTGGAGGGCAAACCACTACAAAACAAATGCTCGTTGTTCGGTAGGAGGAATTTTGTCTTTATGTTCAAGCGGCAGAGAAGAATACATCCTCTTCTCTGCCGCTTGCCATATTCTCACCCAGCATTGATCATGATGCTCAAGCCAACAGCAGCCGATACTGCATCCATGTTCGCCCAATCCCATGTCGGACGGCACAACCATTCGTTATGAATTGCCCGAAGCAGCATTTGTGCGCTTAGAAGTCTGCGATATGCTCGGCAGGGTTGTTACCACCCTCGTGCAAGCGCCCCAAAGCGGCGGCGCTCATACGCTGACGTTCAACGCCGCGGGCGTAGCGCCCGGCACGTACATGCTTCGTTTGTATGCCCAGACGGCACACCGTGTGATGGTTCCACAAGTTTGCCAACTACACATTATTCGCTAAATTGAAAACCGATATTAACCCCTTCACCTCACCCTCTCCTAGTCGGGAGAGGGTTGAGATGAGGGTGTTTTCTAACGACAACATCTCAACTCTATCGCTCACGACTATGAAACCTGTTATTATTATTTTACTGCTTCTTTGCGTTGCTTACAGCAACGCAAAGGCTCAAGATAATTC
>JANYIG010000311.1 GCA_025358765.1 Candidatus Kapaibacterium sp. | reverse complement strand
CGTTCAAAGTAAGTTTCCCATTCGGGCGAATAAGGATTTGCTTCGCTTTTGACTTTGACGTGACGCTTTATCGGCGTGTCTTGGGCATCCAGAAGTCGAACGGTTTTTCGTTCTTCTCCTCTGTCCACTTCTCCGTTGAACACCCATTTATTATTGCCGACGGCTGAGTAGTATTTTCGACTAACCCATCCGGCGGTTTTTCGTGGATGTCTGCGTCTCGCCCATTGCCATAGCTTTTTATGGATGTGGTCGTCAACTTGAACGAAGATTCTTTTGCTGACCGCAACACGGTGATAGTTCGCCCAACCGCGAATAATCGGGTTAAGCTGCACTATCAGATTTCCGGTTTTGGTTTGCTTGTTTGAATCAATGACGTTTCGGACTTTGGCTAGAAAAGCCAGAACATTCTTTTTCGACGGTTTGATTAACAACTTGCCGTTGTATTTACGAAAGTTCCATCCGAGAAAATCAAAGCCCGTCTCAATGTTCGTGATTTTGGTTTTCTCCGGTGAGAGTTCCAAACCGCGTTCCTTGAGATGCGATTCGATTATCGGCATCACTTCGTTTTCGAGCAGTTCTTTCGTTCTGCCTGTAATCACAAAGTCATCCGCGTATCGAATAATGTTGACGTTTTGGCTTGGTCGTTTGTTTCCAAAGCGTTTGGTTAGCTTTGTCTCCAAACCGTCCAGCACCAGGTTTGCCAACACCGGAGAGATGATTCCGCCTTGCGGCGTTCCGCTCTCCGTCGCGTAAAGCATTGATTTATCCAAGTAGCCCGCTTTCAGCCATTTTCGGAGAATGTTCTTATCCGTTGGGATATGTTCAAGCATCCATTCGTGACTGATGTTATCAAAGCAGCCTTTGATGTCGCCTTCGAGTATCCATTGTGCCGATGTCGTTTGTCGCAAAGCGTTAAAGCATTGCTCCATCGCATCAGCCGTTGACCGCTCTTTACGGAAGCCGTAAGAGTTCGGGTCGGCAATGGTTTCCGAAACGGGGTCTAAAGCTAACAGGTGTAAAGCCTGCATTGCTCTGTCTTTCATTGTCGGAATACCCAAAGGGCGCATTTTGCCGTTTGATTTCGGGATATACACGCGCTTGAGCGGTAAAGGTTTGTAACCTCTGCTTTTCAAGCTGTGAACCGCCCGCATCTTCTTTTCCGGCGTTTCCCAAGTTATCTTGTCAACGCCGCTCGTTCGTTTTCCAGAGTTTTCCGTCACTTGCTTGACGGCAAATAACTTGCCGCTCTGCGAGTGAGTTAAAAGACGTTGCAAGGCTCGCGCCTTGTTCCATCTCTTTTCCTGTGTTGCCTTCACGATACGGGCTTGCAGCCGACGCACGTTTTGGTTGACGCGCCGCCATTCGACGTTGTGCCAATCCGTCACGCGGGAGACTGCACCAACTTGATTCATTGCTGATTCGGTTGTCATTTGCTTTTTCTCCTAAATCGGTTCTCCGAGTTTTCTCGTGATTAAAGACCCGACGGAAGTCTGCCTACTTTTCGTAGCGGTTAATGTTTCAAACCGTATCCGCATCGTTACAATGCGGCATTTGCTTTTTCCATCATCCTTTACCCGCCATTCTTTCGGCTTGCCTTGCGGCTTGCTTTCCGCATCTCACGCGAGATATGGAGAATGTCGGGCTTACCCTGTTCCGCTTAATCGAGCAATGGATGGGTTAGGCTCTCTCTTTTCCGCCGGTAGCGTTTTTGTTGTCCAAGATAAGCGAGATTTGACCGCTTATGCCCGCTACATTGCCTTTTGGCTCAAGCCTTTCAGCATCTTTGGCTTGTTGTTCATCACGGCGTTTATCAAGAGTTCACATTATTGTTAGCCATACCATCCGATTCTAGCTCCCATCCGTCTTGATGCTGACAGAATGACCGAGTGCCTCACGGTTCTGGTCAAAGCCTTGCGGCTTGGGCTACATTGTCAGAGTGCTTTTTACGACTTGTTACCGCATCGTAGTTTCTCCTAGAATACGAGTGTTGGAACACTCGGTTCGTTACTTGAATGTTCAAGTTGAACATTCGATTAAGCGACTTTTCAGGTCGCACCAAGTCATTGCACGCGAGGCGAAACAGCGATTCTTTAAAAAGTTGCGTGTGA
>JANYIG010000357.1 GCA_025358765.1 Candidatus Kapaibacterium sp. | reverse complement strand
TGTTCCTGGCGTTCTTTTGAACACTAGACCCCTGTTTGTTTCAGATGTTAAATTTTCGGAACACAAAAGAAACAAAACCACCTCTTGCATTGGTAGCAAAAATGGTTGCTCTCTCGGAACACTGATTGCAAGTTACTGATTCGTATGGATTCGGCAAAAAATTACTTTGAATTGATAGCCGTAGTAAGTTTAACAACGGCTATCTATACCAAACGGGATGGAATATATGAAATACGCGATTTCTGTTGATTGGGCGCAAGCCATGTTTGTCTGTGATGACGTTTTGCCTCTGCCCTCTGATGATGCCGTCTATGCTTCTGGCAACGTCGTCTTTACGCCGTGTGCGGTACAGGGAAATAAGTATTTTTCCCATTCGTGGGAGGTCTCGCTTGATGGAGAGGCGTTTGCGCTTGTGTTTTCCCACTCGCGGACTACGTTGATAGCGTCCAATGTGGTGCAGGTGAAAATCTATAATCATCATTTGTACCGCCATGACTGGTTGTCTCGGTTGCGGACAATGTGCGCTATGATGCACTGGCACTACAAAAACGTTTCGCGCTTGGATATTGCTATTGACGGCGTGTTTGACGCTCTTGCAAATACTCAGACGGGCGAAGTCGTGTATGAACGCGGTTTGCGTCGCTTTATTCAAGAAGAGTATATCGGGAATCGAAAATATGCTATGATGGGGAAAGCGAAGCTGAGTGCGTCGTCGTTGGACACGAAAACGGGGGATTTTGCAGGGTTTTATATCGGGAAATCTTCGTCAGATAAAATTCTCTCCATTTATGATAAATCGCGTGAGCTGGAGCAATCGTGCAAACAGTATATCCGTGACTTTTGGGCGAGCTGTGGTTTGGCTGATGCTGGGAACGTTGAGCGCGTCGAATTGCGTATGCGTTCAGCTTGTATCAAAACTATCGAAAACTTCGATTTTTGGCGGCTTGACGATGCTGCCTATCTCGTGTCTATTGCCCGGACGCAGTTTGAAAACTGGTTTGAGTTTGTGCCTACTTCTGAGGACGGTAATAAAAGTCGCCGTAAGGAAAAATTGGGCGCTATTGGTGTGATTGACTGGGAATCTGTCGGTGCTGTCTCGCTCACGAAACGCACTGCTGCCCCTTCAGAGGTGTTCTCCTGCAAAATTACGATTAAACGGCTGCATTTCATGGCACAGACCTTAGAAATCACGCGCTCGGCTGCGGAGGTGGCTATTTCTGCGTGTGTTGAACGTGGAAATCTCTGGAACTGGTATGCTCGGAAATCTACGACGTGGGGCGGTTTGCCTGTTGATATTGAGGATGGAGCGTTTCTCGATGAGGATGATGGTTTAGGGTTGTCGTCGTGTGATGCCGATGTTGTATTTGATACCATTTGTGGCTAAAAACGATACGCAAACGGTACACAAACAATATGCAGATGGTGTACAAACGATACGCAAATAGTACGCAAACGGTACGCAGGTACTACTTCGTAGAATATCAAATTCGATGCACAAATGGTACACAGACAATACACAAATGCTACACAAACGATACGCAGATAGTACACAAACAATACGCAGATGATACGCACAAGTATCATTGTTTTTTTCATTTTTTGGAGTTTTTTTATGAATGTTTTGAGTTTCAATTTGAAGGGCGGCTGCGGTAAAACTACGCTAGTTGTCAATACTGCGGTTCGTGCTGAAGAGCAAGGCGAACGTGCGCTAGTTTTGGATGCTGACCCACAAAAAAATAGCTCTCGTTTCTTATCGCGCTATGCAAAACGTGAGTATAATACGGGTACGAGTTTTCAGGTTGGTTGCGTTTCTGTCACGGGCGAGTTGGAAGCCGTGCAAATGGCTGGTAATAGTCTTGTTTTGATTGACGCTCCGCCTGATTATCGCTTTATTGAATCGTTTGGGCGGGATTTCGGTATTGATGTGTTATTGATTCCGATTGATGGTTCGTGGGCTGCGGATGGTTCTATTGAGGTTTTGGAACAAATTCAGCGTATTAGTCCTGCTACACGGGTTTTCCTCTGGTACAACAAAAGCTATGATTCTAAATTTTCACGGGCTGAGTTGCGTCAGATTGCTGAGGAATTGGGCATGGTTTCGCTGTTTCGTCATCCTATTCCTGCGTCTGAGAATTTTAAGCGGTCTGAATCTCTTTCTGTTCCTGTATGGCGTGTTCCCTATGCCTCTCGTAGTTTAGCAACGACGAATCTAACAATTCTCACGGACTGGATTATTAACGGTTGTGATGATAGCGAGGTCTTGGCGGTGGACGATATTGACGGGCGGGCTGAATTTGGAGCGTATCAATCTAAACGAGTGAGGGCGTGATGAAAAAAGAAGTAAAACTGCCGCCGCTTCGTAAGCCGGTTGTTGCTGATTTGCCTGTAACAGATGCTTCGTTCGTTTTGACGGGTGGGAAATCTATTGCTCAAAAGCAAAAACGTAAGCCGTCGCGTGTTAAACGGTACATTCATCATGTTCATGTGCGATATGATGAAGAAACTAAGGTAGCGCTTGATTGGCTCGTGGCTGAAAGCGGTAACGGTATCGCTGCGTTGTTTCGTTCTCTTGTCCGTCAGGAATATAAACGTGCAAAAAAACGCAGTGTGTGATTTTTAAGTTTGGTTATATGTGAATTATCATATATTTTAGGCTATGGAAAAACCTGCTCAAAATTCTAGTTTCGCCCGTCGAACAGTTGGAGATGTTACACGTGGCGGATTTTCGGCTCTGGTGAGTGATGCTGAGGCTGGCATTACTACCGTTCTATACAAGTGGAATGAACCCGTTGCTGTTATGATGCCCTGTAATCGAGCTATGGAGGCTGGTATTGAGATGAGCGCTGGTGCTGCGGCTTTTGCTGCTACGGCTAGAAGTAGCGGCGTGTCTGGTGCTGTTATTGATGTTTTTTTGCGTTCACTTATTGAATCTGCTGCGGTGGCAAAGATGATTTTGGGTGTGGATAGTAATGACGCGGGGCAAATTCTTGAACAGAAAATAATTGAAGCATATTCGTCATTGATTAGGACTAATTCGGCGGAGGATAGGGCACTGTCTCGCCATGACAACCTGAGCGCCGTCGTCTCGGAGGTGAAGAATGAGGGGCTAGATTCTAGCCCCTCCCCTTCCCGAAAACGGTCGAAAAAGCGCCCTTCATCTCCGTAAAAGCGGAAGTTGGCATGAATGGCGAAACATCTGCGTAGGCTTTGCGGAGCAGATTTTGAGCCATTCGTAATCTTTACCCTTCTTTAATTTTTTTGTTATATGACTACAAGATTATCGTTGTCCGATATGGAGCGGCTTGTTTCCTCGTTTCCGACGACACATTTTGAGGTCGTTGTTGAGGCGATGAAAATTGTCGCTCGTGAGCGCGGCGACTTTAAAGCCGCTTCTTTTTTGGCTGACTGTGAACGCAAATTTGAGACGCTACGTGAGCGTTCTAACGGTGAAGTTTTGATATAAATTTTAGGTATAAAAAAAACCACGTTTCTCTTGCTTGGCGGCGACGAAACGAGGTTTTTACTTTTCCTTCAACAAACTGTTTGTTCCTGGCGTTCTTTTGAACACTAGACCCCTGTTTGTTTCAGATGTTAAATTTTCGGAACACAAAAGAAACAAAACCACCTCTTGCATTGGTAGCAAAAATGGTTGCTCTCTCGGAACACTGATTGCAAGTTACTGATT
>JANYIG010000353.1 GCA_025358765.1 Candidatus Kapaibacterium sp. | reverse complement strand
ATTCTACGAGGTTACTCAACTTCTACCTCAACAGCATCCTCGCCGTAAATTCGTGTGAACCATGCGCGGTCAATCTCGTGAGGAACCCCCTCGAATACAAGTTCGCCTGCTTTAAGAGCAATCACGCGCGTGGCATACTGGCGCACAAGACTCAGAAAATGCAGATTGCAGATAATAGTCGTGCCGCGCTCTTGATTGATACGCTCCAAATATTGCATCACGGAATGGGATGTGGCGGGGTCAAGGCTGGCAACAGGTTCGTCGGCAAGAATAATCTGTGGATGTTGCATAAGCGTCCGCGCAATCGCCACACGTTGCTGCTGCCCACCACTGAGGGTATCGGCGCGGACGAATGCTTTTTCTGCCAAGCCCACGATGTCAAGATTTGCTAATGCTTCGTTCTTCAGTTCTTGCGAGAAATTTCCTATAAGCGAGTTCCAGACAGGGATGGATGCCAAGCGTCCGGAGATAACATTGTCCAACACACTACGGCGCTTGATGAGGTTAAAATGCTGAAAGACCATCCCAATATTTTTGCGGTATTCACGAAGTTCTGTGCTGGAACAATGCGTCACGTCACGCCCGTTGAAGCAGATAGAGCCGCTCGTCGGCTCGTGCAGACGATTGATGCAGCGCAAAAACGTGGATTTACCGGAACCAGAAAGACCAATAACAACAAGAAACTCGCCCTGCTTGATGTTGACGCTAATGCCTTTCAGAGCATGAGTGCCATTGGGGTAAATTTTCTGCAGGTTTTTTATTTCCAACATCATACAGATGCGCTCAGATTCTCAGGTTCTCAAGGATGCTCGCTTTTAATCAAGCAAAAAGCTCTGCCAGACTTTATATCCATCACTACTAATGATAATTTTACGCAGTTTGGTCATGTTCAGCCCAAGAACGTCCGCAATGCGGGAGAGATTTTGAATTTCCTCAGCAGAAATATTGCTGTCCCCATCATCACTGTCAGAATGCGGGTCGCCAGCAGCGGCAGCAACTGACCAACCCATTACAAACACTAATTGCTTAAACTCAGAGCAATTTTCCGGTGTGGTTTTGCGAATAAGAATATCCGTTGCCTTTTGCAAGCCCGATAAAGACTGATGGGCATCGGCTTTAGAGGCAAGCAGAGCATTTGCAAAATCATGCTGCAAACCCATGAATATCTCGCGTGCAAATACGTCGCGCAATTTATTAGATTCTGATAACATCCTCTTAAATGCCGCAATTTCCATTTCATCAATCACGCTGTCCGCCCCTGCAACCTCGTAAAAGACACAAAATGGAACTTTATAGAGCACTGCAAGCTCTTCAGCATTAAAATTTTGAATGATGGAATTCATAGAATTAGATCTCCTACTATGTGTATAACGTGAAGGTTTGGAACGTGAGTATATGTAAATGCGAATATACAACGTGGAAGAGTAGTGGCAAAACATTTCGCACCGAGTTTCAGGGTAATGCTTTTACAAGGCTTTGGGATGGCTGCTATCGGGATTCATATCGGGATTCATATCAGGATTAAGCAACCAAGACTTGCCAAGCTCACCAAGATTTAATAATGCGGAGGATATCCGGCCAAGACTCCGCACAAGCATCGGCTTCGGTAGGCAGGTGCTTGTGTTCATCGTTCATGCGAGCGTTTGGATCGCCTGCAAACAAGATTGCCCTCATGCCTATGTTTTTCGCACCCGCCACGTCCGTGCGTTCGATATCCCCGATATGAACGCATTCTGCCACGTTGAACGCCCCCGATACATCGAAGGTTTCGCCCGCAAGCCCTGCAAGTGCAGTTTGGAACGCCTTTGGGTGCGGTTTGGAAACACCTGTTTCATCGCTAAAACTGAAGGCATTAAAATACTGTGCGATGCCGTCGCGTTCCATAATTTTGCGAAGCACCCGACCGGGCGAAAATGCCGTATCCGAAATCAATGCGATAGAATGCGTTGTTGACAATACCGCAAGCACTTCAGCTACGCCCGGAAGCAGTGCCGGCGGGTGATTCAGCACACCTTCGCAAAACGCCGTTGTGACGGTTTCGATGGCTTCTTCGTCAGCATCAACGGCAAGATGGTTCCAAAAAAACTCTACCATTGAGCGCGTGGGCGGGGTACGATGTTGCTCTTTCCAAACCACATTAAAATGCTCCCATGCGGCTTTGTGAGCAGCTTTCAGGTCGTGATGGGAAACAGACATTGCGCCTAAACGTTCGGTCTGCTGCATCATAATCGCAAAGCGTTCTCGGTCGCGCCCCTCACCGCCAGACGAGTCGTAGAGCGTGTTCCAAAAATCAATCGTTACTGCTTTGATAGGCATAAAGTCGGGGTCATTGGTTGATTAGTCATTTTCTTATCCACGTTATTCTCCATTCTCTCCTCTGCCGATTTCCTCTAACGCTTGTGCGTACTCGTCCGGTAAGGTGTCGCGCCAATACTGGCGCTCCTGAGCGCGAAATGCTTTAAATTCTTTTGCCATATTCAGTCTGTACATCGTCAGGAGTTGAACAGCGGCATTAGCATATACCTCAGTAATCAAGCGGGCATCGGTTTTTGTGGAGCGTCGTGCTGAAAACGCCGTTTTTGCTTGTTTGTAGCGTTGTTGTGCTTGTGAAAGCTGTTCATACATCATTTGTCGGCGGGTATTTTCTACGCGTACCTCATCATTGCTAAAAACAACAACAGAATCTACGTAACTCACGCCGTCCGATTCAGGAAGATTCCGTCCAATGTATTGTTTTTTCACAAGCAAAACGGTTACTTGTGTTGCGCTGTCTTGTCCGCTCATAGCGATTTCGGGCGCACCTTCATCGAACGCTAATGTTTCTCGGTATTTCCCGCCAACACGAGCAATGACGGACATTCCAAGGCTTGCCGTTGCGCTATTGCCCCCACCGTCCGTCGTCACAACAATTTCCTTTGAGCCATCGCGGTTCAAATCCCGCACATCGAACGATTTGCCGTAGAAATATTTCTGTTGAAACACAGGCTCGAAGCTCTTTTTGGTAGAGTCGTAGGCATATATCACAAGCATCTCGAAACCTGATATAATGCGGCTTGAGTCACGGAATGCTGTTAAAATTGCATCCTCAAAACCATCACCTGTCACATCCACACGGCGAACATCGTACTTTCGTGTAGCGTATTCGGCAGGAACAGTAAATGGTGGCGAAAAAATAGTCAGAGAGGCAGTATTGATGGGCTTTTGCTCGTCATTACTGCTGCAATGCACGAGAAAGAATGTACTACACACAGCACCTACCATCGCAAGGAAAGATTTCATAACACAAAAATGATTGAAAAATATGCCTAAAACACGGTCATTAGAACTGGACAATTAGAACTGAGCTATGACACCAATGACGCAACCGTACTGAATCTGCCCCGCACCAAGCCGTGAACTTAATTCGCCAAAAACCGCCATACGAGGATGTATCTTGATTTCCCCGCCAATAGCGTACGGAATTGCAAGATACGTGCGATGTGCTTGGGGCTTAAAATACCGTATAAAAGGGTAGCCAGCGCTATTATCGCCGATAATCAAAATACGGTCGCGGTCTTCGTATAACCATTCAGCACCCACCATAACATACACCGTGCTTTCGCCTCTATTGGGGTTGAAGCGGTATTGCGCCGACAAACCTGCTGCGTTGATAGAGCTACTCACAGTTGCCTCTACACCGTCAACATTGTCATCCAACTGACAGCGCGTTATCGAAAGGTTGCCCACCACCGACCATTGTTGAGCAAGCATGTACCCCACACGCAGAGCGCCCGTTTGACCAAGCCGCATCGAAAAACCTATTGCTCGTTGCTGCACCGAAGCCACATCCATCACAATACCCGTAGAAATACCCGCAAACACACGCTTTAGCGGCATTTCTTGAATAGGTTTTTCTTGAATAGGTTTTTCTTGAGCGTGTCCGCACACAATCGCAACAGCCATAAGCGCTACAGTTGCATACATCAAACGAAGAGAAGCGTGGTACATCGTCATCTGGAGCCTCCTGTGGAATAAGCAGTGGGTATATATATTTTAAGTTTAGATAACCTTGACTACCCTCAAGCGCATCACCCCTCTGCAAGCCGCCACGAAGACGTGTTACGTCTTGCTTCTCCCCTTATAAGGGGAGATTGAGTGGGGTTCTTGCGCGTAAGGTTTGATGCGGTTTTCA
>JANYIG010000302.1 GCA_025358765.1 Candidatus Kapaibacterium sp. | reverse complement strand
GGTTCAACAACGTCGAGTTTCGCTTCGGCGATATTGAGGCAATGCCTATGCTGGACGCTGAAGCGGATGTGATAGTAAGCAATTGCGTTTTGAACCTTGTGCCCAATAAACGGAAAGCCTTCGCGGAAATGTTCCGTGTATTGAAGCAGGGCGGACATTTCAGCGTGTCAGATATTGTGTTAGTGGGCAATCTGCCAAAACCAATCCAACACGCTGCCGAAATGTATGCTGGTTGTGTGTCGGGGGCAATTCAGAAAGACGAATATTTGAAACTGTTGCATCAAGAGGGTTTTGTGAATATCCGCGTAGCAAAAGAGCGCGTTATTAGCTTGCCGGACGAAATTTTGGTGCAATACCTGACCTCAGCCGAACTCGTGGAATTCCGGGCATCGGGCGACAATATCGTCAGCATTACGGTCTATGGCGAAAAACAGTAACGAAAAATCGAAATCGTACAAACACCTACCAGCGCTGGTTGGATAACTCACATTCATTCACGTTTTTTCAAGGAGAACGACCATGAACTCATTCATGTTCAGTGCTAAAACCTGCTGTGGCGGGACGGACGATTGTTGTGGCGGCACAACGACCACGTGTTGCTAATTCAGCATACTTAATTCTCTGTGCCTCAGTATTTATGCTGGGGTACAGAGCTTTTTGTGTGTTCACTCCATCAGTATCCCTTTGGCATACTATTTGAATGTCATTGAATAATTGTTCTGTTTCTCTTGAACACTTCCTTGAACACTTCGCCGAACCATTTCCACCACCGATTATGAATGCTGTTTCTCTGCAACACCGCGTCATTACTGTATGTCTGCTTGCTGTCTATGCTTCTGGGTTCGCGGTGTGGCTGCAATCATGCCAAAGTTCAGCACGATTCACCTCTGCGAACACCAACACCATTTCTAAAGAAGTATCGAATGAGACATCCAAAACCGCTTCCGCCAAAAAACCGACAGCCCGCACTGCTCCTACAGTACCGACGACACGCCCGAATATTACATTTACGCTGACCCCAGCACAAGACAAAATGCTTGACGTGGCGTATTCGTGGGTTTCTGTACCGTATCGCTATGGCAATTCTTCCCGCGCCGGAACGGATTGCTCCGGCTTCACGATGCGTGTTTATGAAGAAGTTGGCATATTTCTTCCGCGCAGCGCCCGTGAACAGTACGGTTTGGGGCGTTTTGTTACAACGAATGAACTCGAACCGGGCGACCTTATTTTCTTCAACACTATGGGCAGCGGCGTTTCGCACGTAGGTTTGTACGTTGGAGACAATACGATGATCCATGCTTCCACCAAACTCGGTGTCACAACGCAGCCCGTCTTTGATGCGTACTATGTCAAAACCTTCGTTGGCGCAAAACGGCTTCTTTAAAGAACAAACCTGAAAGCCAACAAACGACCTATCGCATTTTCTCTGCTTGCATTCTTGCCGCGACTACGCTAAATTGTGCTTCTGCATGGTGATGATCTTTTGGATTCAACCACGCAAGTCTTGAATTCAAGGGTTCTACAACCTAAAAACGCGATGAAAGCAAAATACATCAATCCATTTACCGATTTTGGCTTCAAGAAAATCTTTGGAGAAGAGGCAAGCAAGCCTTTGTTGCTTGACTTTTTGAACACGCTTTTGCCCAACGATTCGCAAATACGCACTCTTTCCTTCAAAAACACGGAGCATTTAGGACAGACTGAAACCGATAGGAAATCCCTCTTTGATATCTACTGCGAAGCCGAAAATGGCGAGAAATTTATCGTCGAACTGCAAAAAGCCAAACAGAATTTTTTCAAAGAACGCACGGTGTATTATTCCACATTTCCCATCAGAGAGCAGGCCGAAAAAGGTGAGTGGGATTACCGTTTGAAAGCCGTTTTTTGTGTTGGCATCCTTGATTTTACCTTTGATGATTACGAGTATGAACCCGAAAAAAGTGAGGTTCTGCACACCATCAAACTGAAAAATCAGCACGGAAAAACGTTTTACGACAAACTGACGTATATGTATTTAGAAATGCCCAACTTCAAACTCGCCGAAGCAGAGTTGGTCAGTCGTTTGGATAAGTGGTTATATTTCATTCGGCACTTAGAAGATTTTCAAACTATGCCGAGCATTTTTAAGGACGAAGTAGTTTTTAAAACAGCATTTGAAAAAGCGGAATTGGCAAAATTAGACAGTGCTCAATGGGAAATATATGAACATTCCTTAAAAGAATATCGAGACCTCAAAGGCTACATTGATACTGCGTTTGACGAAGGGAAATTGGAAGGGAAATTGGAAGGGAAAATCGAAATGGCAAGCAAAATGAAGCAAAAAGGGCTTTCCGTACAAGACATTGCCGAAATAACGGGGCTTTCCGACATTGAAATCCAAAAGCTATAAGAATTAAGCCGCCTTAATGCGCCTGATTGTTATTATAACCAAACCAATTATCTTTTATGCTTGACCAATACCAACGCTCTTACGCCGCCAATAATTTCACGGCAAACAAGTACAAAGGCTTTATTCAGCAGATGAACAGCCTCATGGGTATGGTGATTGAGTACCGTATTTGCGAGATGGCGGCGTTTGTGTCCAATTCTTTTCAATCAAAACTCGAAGAAGCCTCCATCAGTATTGTCGAGGAATGTGTGCAAGCCGAATACCTTGTCAACGCTGCTCCAGCGCTGCAACCGCGCTATACGGTTCCGAATCAACACGCCAAACCAATGTTTTCGACGGTGGATTTTGCCGTCACGCAAAACCCGCTCACGGGCGAGTTCGAGCCGAAGCTGATTGAATTACAAGGCTTTCCGTCTCTTTTTGGCTACCAATACGTGTATTCACAGGAAGCGCGAAAATGGTTCGACCTCGACCCGCGTTTGCATTTTGTTTTGAGCGGAAAATCCGAAGACGAGTACGTAAGCACGATGCGACGGGTGTTGCTTGGTGCAGATGGCAACGGTAGTAAAGCAAGCGCACCCGAAAATGTCGTGCTGCTCGAATACAAACCCGAAATCCAAAAAACACTTCCCGATTTTATCTGCACCGAGCGGCTTTGGGGCGTTCGGGCAACGGATATTTGTTCGGTGAAAAAAGAAGGACGCAAGCTGTTTTACCAACGCGACGGCATCTGGACACCGATTGAACGTATCTACAACCGCGCCATCGTGGACGAACTCGACGATAACAACGTAGAACTCCCGTTTGCATGGACAGACGACCTCGACGTAGAATGGGTCGGGCATCCGAACTGGTATTTCTTGATGAGTAAGTTTTCGATGCCCTATTTGAAGCATAAAAGTGTTCCAAAAACGTATTTTCTTGACCAGTTGACGGAAATTCCTACGGACATCGAAAACTACGTGTTGAAGCCACTCTTCGCCTTTGCTGGTAAGGGTGTGAACGTCAATCCTACCCGTGCTGACGTGGAAGCCGTACCATCAAACGAGCGTCCACACTGGATTTTGCAAGAACGTGTTCATTACGCAGAGTGTATCTACACCCCCGAAGGTATGAACAAAGGCGAAATCCGCATTTTGCTCGTGTGGCTGCCTGATGAGCCGCGCCCTGTGCCGCTCGTGTCGCTGTTTCGCACGGGACGCGGTCCAATGATGGGCGCACGGTTCAACAAAATCCCGTGGACAGGCACATCAAGCTGCTTCTTCGGAAGCGAGGAGGTGTTCGGATGATTGAAGTCACAATTTTTCATCTGCACATCGTCGCCGCGCTCTACGTTTTTACGAAACGTTGGCAAGAAGATGGTATCAAAGAAGGGTTTGTTGCTTTAGGGCTGATTGGGTTAGTGTTTACGATTGGCTGGGCGATTACGGGCGGAATTGCTCGACTCGTCACGCCTACGGGCGGCTTTGCGCCGTGGTTCACAACCGATACGGTCTCGCTTGTGTTGCTGCTTATTCCTGAAATTCTCATTTTTCGCCTCTTTTTTCTGAACAAAACGGTCGAAACATCCTCCTGAATACCCTGAATACTATTGGGTCAACATTTGCAATTCCCCTCCAACATCCGTAGTTTTGTTTGCGCGAAAAAACGTTCCCATTTTTTAACTTTTTATCATACAACCATGATGAAACAATTCATCTTTACGCTCTGCCTCGCTGTAGTAGCGTTTTCTGTGGGCGCACAGGCGCAAACCCAATCCTGTTGCGAGGTGAGTACAAAAACCACGAAAGCGACAAAATCCAGCACAAAGTCCAGCAAACAACCCAGCACATTGCTCGCAATGGCAGCACTTGCGGGCGATTCAAAATTTCAAGCACTGCACGAAGAGCCGCTTCCTTTCGTGTATGAAGGCGGCAAAGGCAAAGCAGTCACAGTCAAAGCTGCGGATGGCTCCACGTGTATGGGTTATGAAATTAAGGCGGACAAGCCGACTAAAAATTACGTTTTTGTGTTCCAAGAATGGTGGGGTTTAAATGATTACATCAAACAGGAATCCGAAAAACTTGCCGCAGCGCTTGGTGCGAACGTCATTGCGCTCGACCTTTATGACGGCAAAGTAGCCACCACACGCGATTCCGCAGGAGTCTATATGCAAAACAACAAACCGGAGCGCTCCCTTGCCATCGTCAAAGCGTTTGCTGCATATACCGGCGCTGATGCGAAAATTGGAACCATTGGCTGGTGTTTTGGCGGTGCTTGGTCGCTGCAAAGTTCACTCGCACTTGGCAAACAAGCCGTTGCATGTGTGATGTACTACGGACGACCAGAACTCGACGAAAAAAAACTTGCCACGCTGAACCCGCCTGTGTTAGGCATTTTTGGCAAACAAGATCAGGGAATTACGCCTGAAACCGTTGGCAAATTCGAGGCGGCAATGAAAAACGTGAAAAAGCCAATCGAAATAAAGATGTATGACGCTGTTCACGCCTTTGCAAATCCAAGCAATCCAAAATACAATAAAGCATTTGCTGACGAAGCGCATCAATTGGCGGTCGCGTTCCTGAAAAAACACCTCATCTAACCCGCTTTGCCATCATTTGCTTTACCAAAGGAGATTTTATGCTGTCTATTTTGCTGGTTGCGGTTATCGGAGGAGGCTTCGTTTCGCGAGGATTTGTGCTATTTAAGAGGCTTGGGCGACCGGAATATGCGGGCAAAGAGAAAGAAATTATCAATCAGTTGCTTATTACGGCAGCAATATTCTTCACCGTCGCGTTTGTTGTCTCGTTAGCGTTGAAATATTTGGAGTTTGAGCAGTAAAAATATTCGCATTGGTGACAACGCAAATAAAAAGTAAAAAGCCCTATTGAGCAGCATTGAAGCTGTCAGTGGGGCTTTTGCATAAGAATAGTTCATTGCAATATCAAAACTTCTTCTTCGCTGACGAAATCACTCGTGCGTCCTTCGTGCATTGCTGCTACGAGTCCGGCGTGTTCTAATGCTTCGCCGATAAGCGCACCAAATTCCTCGCGGCGGGTGAGCATAAGTTCTGTCAGCGCCTCTACGAGAAGTTCTTTTGATGCGGTTGTGAGAATATTCTGCATTATGAGTAACAATGGAAGTACATTGAAGTTTAGATAAATTCCTGAAAACCGCATCAAACCTTACGCGCAAGAACCCCACTCAATCTCCCCTTATAAGGGGAGAAGCAAGACGCAACACGTCTTCGTGGCGGCTTGCAGAGGGGTGATGCGCTTGAGGGTAGCC
>JANYIG010000298.1 GCA_025358765.1 Candidatus Kapaibacterium sp. | reverse complement strand
GCATAAAAAAGAGCGCCGCCACATTGCCGCTTAATGACAAACACGTGACAAGTGTTGGCACAAGCCCCGCAAATAGCGGAAAATACTGGAAAACGAGCGCGTTTACGCTCACAAACATAAACGCACCATAGAATACAATGTACAAAACATAGAACAGGTATGCCTTGTCACGCAGCGCAAACGCCAGAAATCCGTTGTAGCAACACATCGCCAACGCAATCCCAAAATAAAGCCACACGGGAATCATCTGCACCGATTCGTTTTCCACAAGACGGCGTTGCGTGATAATATCGAGTGGAATGGCAGTCGTCATGCGAGATGCCACGCGAATGAACACCCGCAGCGTGTCACCATGAAGCATTGGCGGCAGATACGCAAGATGATACCGATGCTCGAGGATTTTTTCGGCAAGCGGTATCGTGGCACCACTTTGCGTGTGGAAACGGCGACCATCCGGCGTTATGATGGTAAAATCAACATGCTCCAACGACGGGTAATATGCCGCAATCAGCCACTCATGAGGCAAAATATCCTGTGCGGACACTACAGTGCAACGCAGCCAATATGCCGACGACGTGTAGCTAAAGTTTGGGTACGTACCGCGTATTGCCACGAACCGTTGCTGCATCTCGCTTGTAAGAATGGAATCAAGCGTCCACCGTTGGTCGCGGTCTTCCAGCGCTTCCACGACTGTTCCGAGCCAGTATTGCTGGTGGGCAGCTTCAATAGTTACGACGGGTACTACGACTTGTTTTGCAACGGTTCGTGACGGCTGGTCGGCACGGAGTACAGGTGTTGCAAGCAACGCCGTAAACATCATAACCCTCCATCCTTGTCGTAGCAACATATTTATTCTCTCTTTCACCGGATTGTTTCCACATCCAGAATCCGCTCGCGGCGGTCGGAAATCACTCTACCTATCTCCTTCACAAGCATTGCATCGCTCTCCACAAGCCGATTCACCATTTGTTTGTCGAGCAATACCACGCTTATGTCGTTCATCGCAATCACGCTGTACGGGCTTGGTCGCCCCGAAAACAGCGACGATTCGCCAAAAAATTCTCCGTACTTTAGCGCAAAAACTTGATGTTGTTTGCCGGAGCGGTCTGTTGCAACAGCGCGGGCATCGCCTTGCACAATCACAAATAACGACGTGACCATTTCGCCTTCGCGCACGATGCTTTCTCCGGCGGCGTATTCGTGCAACAGTGCGCCTTTGGCAACATATTCCAACACGTCGCCACCCATTTTGAACAAAAGCGGAACCGTCGAAAGTTCGTCGCGGTATTGCGTCAGAAGGCTCTCTGCGCTTGGCTTTTCCACCGTTTGCACAAACTTCCGCGTGGGCAATTCACATTTCAAATCGTACCGTTTGGAAACATACCAAAGACGGCTTAAAAACTGGTCGCGCGTCTCCAACGGTGAGATTCCTTGCGGTGTCCAAAATCGTACAGAGTAGCGAATATTCACGTCCGTGTGGTCTTTGGTGCGGATAAGCGGCGCGGGGTCTTGACTCACGCCGGGCGTACTCCCAAGCGCCGACATCATCACACGTTTGACGTTGTTCGGCGGGTGCTGTTTGGAAAATTCCACAACAATCTCCGTGTGTTCACTGCCCGTAAGCCGCGTAAGGTTCACGACGGCACGTTTGGCAACGTCGGATTGGGGTAATATTGCTAATGAACGGTCAGTCTGGCGCAACACCACAGAGTTCCAGTTAATTTCGCGCACAATGCCCTCCATATCGCCAATCCGCACTTTGTCACCCACCGCAAACGGGCGGCGTACCATCGTCACAAAGCCGGAGACGATGCTTCCTAACGTGTCTTGAAGCGCAAAACCGATGATGATTGAGCCTACGCCCAATGTTGTAATCACGCCACCCAAGTTCACATCCCACACGACAGCCAGCACCACGCCCGTACCGAGCAAAATCACGATAAATCGGAAAAAATCCAAGAGCACTTTCGACGGGCTTTGCCGCGTTGCGCCGTCTTTGTTCGCAACAGCATTCGTGCGACTGCGGCGCGTCACCAAAAACGTATTCAGCAGCAAGAGTGCCATGTTCAGCACACTTACGTAACAAAGGGTTTGCACCACTTTGGAAATCGTATCGGTACGCGGGATACCAAAAACTTTTTCGACCAGCACCCATGCCGCAATCATCGGCACAGTAGAGTTTGTGGAAATACGAATAAGCTGCAATGCCGTCTCACTCTGAACGCGCGACCGCAATTCCGTCAACGCCACTACCACAACGGGAAATGTCACGCTGAGGGCGATTACCCAGAACATTAAATCACGTATTTCCATGGCTACTTTCTATAAAATTCTGGTGATTAGCCGGACTCATTTTTACCATCTCGCCTTCACTCCCGAATCGCCAATTTCGAGCTTTTCAGCGACCACGTAGCAAGCGCGGTGCGCCCTGCATGATGGAAATTTAACGCCGTTTCGGTTTCAAATTCGTACAACCCTTGCGTGAGTTCAAACACTGACTGCGACACCACCAGCGTCCCGCGTCGTTCGGAAGCCATGTCGCAAAGTGCTTTAGCGACAATAACGGTTTCGCCAATCACATCGAAGTTAAACTTCCGTCTTCCAATAAGAAACGTCGTCACCTCACCCGCATGGATGCCCGCACTCAGGTCAATCGCTATCCCGCGCTCTGCGCCTATCCGCTGGACGATACTCCGAATGTCGTCGGCAAAATCTACGGCGTGGATGGCATGGTCTATCTGTGGGTTAAACAGCCCCGCAGCAGCAACATAGGTATCGCCAATGGTCTTGATTTTCTCAATCCCATGCCGAAGCGCAGCTTCATCGAAGGCGATCATCACGTCGCTCAAAATTTCAACGGATTTTTCGTTGCCAATCGTATCCATCAGCTTTGTAAATCCTATAATGTCGGAAACAATAACACTAACGCCCGTTGCACTCTCAATAAAATGGCGTTCATGGTTCTCCAACCGTTTTGCAACAGGGTCGGGAAAGACGCTATAAAGCAGGCGCTCAAAGTCTTTGTTTTTGAGTTCCACAAGCTCACGTTGTGCTTGAAGGCTTTGCACCATCTGCTCGAACGACGTGGAAAGCCGCTCAAATTCGTCGCCGGAGCGCACACGCCGCAAATCCGTCATGCGCCCTTCGCTGATGCTTTGGGCGTTGTACGTCAGATCCGCAATGGGGCGCGTGAGCGTATTGGCTATCAGAAGCGCCACAAGTGTTGCTACGAGAATGCTCACCGCCGTCCAAAGCAGCAACGAGCGTTCATATTCATACACTGGCTCGAACGCCTCCGACACGTCCATTTCCGAAAGCAATACCCATTGCAAATCCGGTATCTGGAGCGGTGCGTAGGCACTGAGTACCGGCACATTGCGGTAATCCCGAATTTGTTTTGCGTCCGACCGCCCAGATTGCGCTTCCACAGTAGCTTCGGTGCGAACTTCTTGCAGTAAAATTGAGGTATTGAGTTTTTGAATTTTTTCGACCGTATTTGATGGCAAATTTGTTTCCTTCAACTCGGCTATATAACTTTTAGCATCTTCCAGCAAAAAACGCGATTGCGAACGCATGGTAAAATCAGGACCCACAAGGTACGTCTCGCCGGAAGCACCTAATCCATCGCCCTTCCAGTCTTTGTTGCTTGTTGTGATTTTCGTAATCTCGTCCACCGACAGCTGAAATGCCAATACACCGATCAACTTGCCACCGTCGAAAATCGGCGAACCGATAAACGCTGCCGGAGCGCCGTAGGACGGCTCGTAGGGCAAAAAGTCAATGATTTTTACATAACCGCGCTCCTTCGATTCGGACACGTTTTCAAAAAGCTTCGCAAGGCTACTGCCCTTATTGGGTCCTGTTTTCAGGTTTGTGGTGAAGTCGGTTTCTTTGAACACGGTATAAAGCACTTCGCCTGTTTCGGCATCAATCAAGAACATGTCGTAATAATTAAATTTCTCGACAAATTCCCTGAACATCGGGTGATACTTGGTGTGCAGAGCGCTGTACGCCGAACCGTCTGTAGCCTCGGTAAGCAAGAGTTTTTGCCCAACAGGATTGGGATTGGAAGCGAGGTATTGATTTTGTAGATACATTGCGGCGGGCGTTTGTGGCATAAACGCATCCACAACAAAATTTTTCTTTGCTTCGCCGCCGATGCGCGGCAAAAATTCGTTTTCGTAGTACGCACGCACCTTTAGGCTGTCGGCAGTGGCGGTGTGCGCGATATTCAAATCGTGGAAGGTGCTTCGGAACTCGCGCATGGCATCCACAAAGGCGCGATCTTGGCTCAAGACGGAAACCTGCTTGCGGATGTTTTCGAAGTAGAATTTAACGTAATTGAGCTTTGTGTTGCGATTAGTGGTGAGCTTGGAAAGAAGGCGTTTACCAATCGTTGTACGAAAATCGAGGTATGACTTTACCCCAAACGTCAGCATAGATGCCGTACACAGCAAAATCAATACGATCATTAACTTTGATTTAATCGTCAGATGTGCCGACTGAAAAAATTTGGGCAATCGGAATGAAAACTTCTTCATAGCAAGAACCAGAAAAGGTGGAAAATTTGAAATCTATGCAAACAATCAACCAAAGAGTCGAACAATCGAAAAACTCTCCTGTAAATACGTTTTGCGTTTACAGACGCTCTACTGACGGTAACTCCACCACAAACGTTGCACCTGCACCCAATTCCGATTCGCACCATACTCGCCCGCCCATCGCCTCCACCAGCTTTTTCACGATGCTCAAACCCAAACCAGTGCTGTGTTCTCCACCGGTGGGGCGTGCCGAAAGCCGCGCAAATTTCCCAAAGAGATTTTTTTTATCATCTGGAGAAAAACCTGGTCCTTCATCTTTGACAAGTACGAAGCAACAAGGAACAGGTTCCAGCTTTGAGTCGTATTCATTGCTCCTTGCTCTTTGTTCCTTGACTACTACCCACACGTTTTTGCCGTGTGGAGAATATTTCACCGCATTAGACACAAGATTATCGAGAACCTGCTTCATCGCCACTTCATCCGCACTGACGTATGCCGCGCCATCACTTGTAAAATGAATTTTTATCTGCTTTTGTTCGGCACGTACACGATAACTATCGGCTACCAATTCTGCCTGTTCGCTCAGGTCAAATCTGACGGGTTGCAGACTCAAACCGCCACTTTCAATCGCATTTACGTCGAGCAGATTTTTAATAAGGTCGAACATCTGCTCCGAAGAATTCACAATGGATGTTAAAAACTGCTGTTTTTGGGCTTCATTCATTTCATCACCATACATCAAAATCATGTCTGCCATGCCCTGAATGGCGTTCAGAGGGTTCTTCAGGTCGTGCGTGGCTATGCCCATGAACTCATCTTTTTCGGCATTAAGAAGCGACAGTTGGCTGTTTTTGTCTTGCAATTCCGTGTTTGCAATCGCAATTTCGCGGGATTGTTCGGTTTGAATGTCCATCTGACGCTGAATCTCCGCATTCGCCTCGCTGAGTTCGTGGGTTCGCTCGCTGACTTCCCTCTCTAATGCACGGTTGCGAGCATCAATAGCCCGCACACGCCATTGATACACGCCAATACCGCCGACTATCATACTGACAACACCAATGCCATAAAACCACCACGTTTCGTACCAAAATGGGCGAAGATAAAAACCATATAAAGCGCCATGCTCATTCCAAACACCATCGTTGTTGCAGGCTATCACCCGAAACCGATACTGGCGACCACGCGGAAGGCTTGTATAATATGCCACACGGCGGTTTCCAGCATCCACCCATGTATTATCAAATCCTTCAAGCATATATTTGAACCGTACTTTTTCGGGAACAAGAAGGCTGGTGGCGGTGTAATAAATTTCCATTTTTGCTATAGTCGGCGGCAGTTTTGTTGAATCGTTAAGAGGAAGACGAATGCTGTCAGCAAATACTTCTTCGATAATAACTGGGGGTGGGAGCGAGTTGAAGGCAAGGTTGTTTGGGTCAACCACCGCAACACCTTGAATCGTAGTAAACCACAATCGCCCATCGCGGCTTTTGGTGGCACAGGTTTGCCCACTGCTGCATTCTGCGCTTCGCAAACCGTCGGCAGTGCCAAATACTTGACAGTTCACACGTTTTAATCGCCCCATTGCCACCTCTTCAAATTCCGATTTTTTCACGCGCATAATGCCTTTGTTACAACTCATCCAAAAATACCCGCGCTCGTCTTCCAACACGCAAAATACAGCATTGTCGAACAATCCCTCGTTTTTTGCCCACGTTGTGATACGACCTTGTTTCAGCCTACTTAAGCCGCCACCACTTGTACCAATCCAAAGTGTGCCTTCGCGGTCAAACGTCAACGCCCATACAAAGTCACTTCCAAGCCCGTCGCTTTTGGTATAGTGATGTATCAAACTATCGTTGCGAACGTGATACAAACCAGCACCACTTGTGCCAAACATAATTCCTCCTTGAGGATGCTCCGCAACGGCGTAAACAGAGACATTGTTTGGCAAACCATATCGCGCAGTATAATCCACGAACGTACGTCCTTGTAACCGTCTAAGCGCATCCTCGTAGGAACCAACCCAAAGCGAACCACGTTGGTCTTGAAATATTGCTCGGAATTGATTGCCTGCCAATCCATTTTTTGCCGTGTAACTTTGCCACCGTTCATGGTCACGCTTACCTGACCAATGAGCAACGCCTAAATATGCGCCCACCCAAATACCGCCCGTTCGGTCGTTGCAAAACGTCCAGATAGTATTACTCGGCAACCCATCTTCTTCTGTGAATACGCGGAGTTTGCCGTCCTTGTGGCGCGTGACACCACCACCAAGCGTACCCACCCACATTGCGCCCTCACTATCTTGCAACACACAACGGGAGACATTGCCCGAAAGACCTTCATTCCTTCCATAGACGACAAATCGTCCGTCATTAAATCGGTTCAAACCGCCGTAAAACGTGCCACACCACAACACACCTTCACGGTCTTCGCACAACGACCGTACGATATTGTTTGAAAGTCCGTTTTGGGTAGTGTACGTGGAAATACCATCCTTTGTCAAACGAGATAAGCCTTCTCTTGTACCAAACCATATCGTACCAATGCGGTCTTGGAGCAATGTATAGACAATGTTTCCCGCCAGACCATTTGCGACGGTGTATGGAGTAATCACACCACTTTTTAGGCAAAAAACGCCCTGTTCCTCTGTGGCAAACCAGTATTCGCCAGAACGAGCCACGAGAATATTGTGTACTTTCCACGGCGTGTGCAACGAGTTAGTGTAGGAAGCGGGCAAAAGAGGTTGCAGAATAAGCGGTGTAGTTTGAGTACCTTGTGTCAGTGTAAGGTTAGATTCAAGTTTGCAGACTCCAGACCACGTGCCGATAAGTAGCGTACCGGCACTGTCTAATGCAAGCGAACGCACGGTATTGCTCCCCAG
>JANYIG010000259.1 GCA_025358765.1 Candidatus Kapaibacterium sp. | reverse complement strand
AAGTCCAATGAGCGTCATCGCTCATTCCAAGACGACCTTTATGGTCATTGACAACCGTGATGTTTCTCGCTCATTGTCTTCTGAGTCGCTTCGGTACTAAAATCTATCGTATTTTCGTATAAATACCAAGATACGATGACGTTCAATTACATACAGTTGCGAAAGTCCTAATAAATAAAAAATCCCATCAGCTACACGGGTGGGCTGCACTGGTTGCGGAGTACCCCCATCCACCTCCGGACGGGATGTTTAGACAACACGAAGCTATCGGCAGGTACACAACCATCCCGAACCTCGGACTAAAGGACGAACCGACTAGCGTGAACCGAAGGTTATTTCGATAGCTCCATAGTTTGCCAAACGTCGTCTCACAAAGGGTCTATTCACATCTTTCTTGCGAAAGGGAGTGAAATGAACTCCTTCACTCTAACGACTTCTACAAATATACGGTGATTACAGGAGCAATACAAGCCTTCTTCGGCACGGGTAGGCTTGTGATAAGCGTTGCAGCGTTCATGCTTGTTTTGTATTTTGGGCGCTGGCAAATAAATGTCGACAACAGCAGAAAAACCTCTCCTCTATATTTTGCCCTGCAAATGAATCAAGAGTTTAACCCGATTCTCAATAATCCTTACGACGAGCCTACGCGCTACTTCGATACAAGCGGTGATGGCAGGTTGAATGCAACGGAAATTACATTCGGTCGCCGTCCTTTTGTACCTTCGTTCTCTGCCGTACCACTTACTGGCAGACCTCAACAAGACCTCTATCACGTTGAAGAACTTGCTCAAAATGCGGAACAGCATACCATCAATCTTCTGCGAAAAGAAGTACGTGCTTGGCGCGAAAGCGGCTATGCGGGAAGTATCACGCGGGTAACGAAAGAACTGCTTCAGCATTGGTTTTTGAACGAACAGCGCATTATCACGAAAACCTTCTTCTTTGCTCAACGTGAAGCGATTGAGACTGCGATTTGGTTGAACGAACTTGCACCGCTTTCTAATATCGGCACTGAGATTTTACGACGTTTGAAAGAAGATAATGGACGAGGTTTGCCGCAAGAAATGATACTACCACGCATTGCTTTCAAAATGGCGACAGGTACGGGGAAAACGACCGTTATGGCGTTATTCGTGTTGTATCATTTTTTTAATCGTCGTGAATACCGCAATGATAAACTCTTTGCCGATAATTTTTTGCTCATCGCGCCAAATATCACGATTAAAGACCGCTTGCGTGGCTTAATCCCTAACGATGATACGAGCGTAAACAGTGAAGATGATTACCGTCGCCGTGATATGGTTCCTCCGCACCTCCGACAATATTTGCCTACGTTGTCCAATAAACTCGTCATTATCAATCGTCACAAACTTGAGCGGCGCAATATTCAAGGAAATAAGGTTTCGCCTTTGGACGGTAAAGCAGGACAAAAGCCCGAAGAACGCAAAGAAAGTTACGCAAGCCTTATCAAGCGCGAATTTGGCAAGTTTAAGCCAAAATCTCGCTTGCTCGTCATCAACGACGAAGCCCACCATTGCTATTTCCCGAAAGAAAACGATACAAGAGCCGGAAAAGAGGAAGCCGCCGAAAACACTCGCGCCGCAACGTGGTACAGGGGTATTCTTGCCTTGCAATCACGCTTTGAACTGCATAGCCTATGCGACCTGTCTGCCACGCCCTATTACCTGAGCGGTTCCGGTTATCCTGCCAATAAACTCTTTCCGTGGGTTGTTACGGAGTTTGGGCTTGTCGAGGCGATTGAAGCAGGCTTGGTGAAAATTCCCTTTATGCCTGATTTTGATGATTCTCTGAATATCAAAGCCTCCGCATTTTTGAATCTCTACGACGACCAGGCAACAAGAGACGCTCTTGGCAAAATTTCCAAAGGCAAGGCGCAGCCTTTCGCCCGTCCTGTGTTGCCTCCGCTTGTGGTAAATGCACTCAAGCAGATGTATGAACATTACGAGGAACAAGAAAAAGCTATCGGTTCGCTTTTCACTACGCCTCCGGTGATGATTATTGTTTGCCCAAACACCAAAGTTTCTGCGGAGGTGGCAAAGTATGTTGCGGGTTTTCAACTGGAGGACGGCTCGCCGTTTGAAGGGTATTTGCCGATGTTCAGTAACTTCGACCAATATGGCACAAAGCACCGTCCGTCCACGCTCCTCATAGATTCTGAAGCATTGGATGAAGCCGGAGCGATAGACGAGAATTTCAAAAAAGTCTTTAGCCGCGAACTGGAAGAATTTAAGAACGCTTATCGTGTGCGGTATCCCGAAAAATCCGTTGAAAACCTCACCGATGCTGATATTTTGCGAGAGGTCTTGAACACCGTCGGCAAGCCCAACACGCTGGGACAGTATATTCGGTGTGTGATTTCCGTCGGGATGCTCACCGAAGGATGGGATGCAAACACCGTTACGCATATTGTCGGCATTCGTGCTTTTGGTTCGCAGCTTTTATGCGAACAGGTGATAGGTCGTGCTCTGCGGCGTTTGAGCTACAATTTGAGTGAAATCAAGGAGCAAAATCCCGACGACAAGCGCAAAAAGCTCACCACAACACGTTTTGCTCCCGAATATGCACACATTATCGGTGTACCGTTTGATTTTATGCCTGCCGGAAAAACACCGCCGCCAGTGCCACCGCCCAGAACAACCACCATTTTCCCCGTGCGCGAGCGAACAGCACAGTTCCAATTATTCTTCCCGAATGTGGAAGGGTATCGTTTGGAGCAATTACCCGACGAGATTCAGGCAGATTTTTCCCGTTTGCAGAAGTTTCCGTTGAACAGCAGCATACAGCCCACGCGAGTAGATATGCGCACTGCCTTTAGCGATGAACTCAAAGAACGCTTAGAACTCAAGGATTTACGCGACCGACGCGAACAAGAACTGGTCTATGCACTCACGATTGACGTACTGGAACAGAAATTTAACGGTGAAGCACAGTATTTTCCTCCTTTGAGAACGATTGTCGAAGAGTGGCTTGAAACCTGCGTTGATGTCCAAGGCAATGCTTTCAAAAATATGCTCTTTCTCTATCTCGAAGGCGGCTCCACCCAAACCAGCGAAC
>JANYIG010000175.1 GCA_025358765.1 Candidatus Kapaibacterium sp. | reverse complement strand
AGCGGCAGCCGGAATTTCTCAGCACACATCCGAACCCCGAAAACCGCATCGGGCGCATCAAAGAAGCTATTCAGAAATATTTTCCGAATGGTGTTCCCAAAGGCTTGAAGCCGTGAATGTGCATAGTACCTCGAGCATTTGTGATAATGTTGAACTGTGCGTTTGTTATGAAGTGGTTGGTGTTCGGGGCAGAGCGTTTCCTATATTATCCAAATTGTTATGAAGCCAAGTGTGTACATAGAAACGAGCATTCCAAGTTTTTATCATGAAATACGCACCGATATAACGGCTCAGGCACGTCGTTCATGGACAAGAGAATGGTGGAAAAATCAACGGCAACTCTTTGAGGTTGTGAGTAGCGAAGCTGTTATGGACGAATTGAGTGACGGTGAATATGCAAAGAAACAAGATTGCCTCGATTTTATGGATAGCGTAGTATTGTTGGACATCACTGAAGAAATTACAGAGATAGTCCGCTACTATATTCAGCACAAAATCATGCCGTCAGATCCGCTTGGTGACGCGCTGCATTTGGCAATTGCTTCATTTCATAAATGTGACTTTCTGATGACGTGGAACTGCAAGCATCTTGCCAACGCTAACAAATTTGGGCATATACGGCGTGTCAATACAGTTCTTGGTTTGTACGTGCCAGCAATTGTTACACCACTTGAATTTTTGGAAGATTATTATGAATGAATCAACATTAGAGCGTATAAGGGCTGCACGACATAGGATTTCGGCGCGATTCAACCACAATCCACAACGGTTAGTGGAGTATTATATCAATCGTCAGAGCCAACGCAAGCCAACGCCTGCTGAAGCAAGTACAAAAGCATATAGTGTGGCGAAAATACGGGAACGATATGCACGTGCGTATCAGAAATGGACTGATGATGACGAAGCTGTGCTTCGCTCAGAATTTTTACAAGGGCGGACAACAAAGCAGTTATCAGACCTTTTGCAACGCCAGCCCAGTAGTATAAGGTCTCACCTACGGAAAATTGGTCTTGTGGAGTAAGTATTTTTTTCTCCATACCTTAAAAACCCCGCCGCACTTTAGGCTTGAATTCAAGAAACCAAAAACCTCTTCAATACAACAGAATTATGGATTCTCCAAAAATACCGATAGAACGTAAAACGTTACACAAAGACCGATTGAGCAATGGTACGCACAACTATTTTTTTGAAGTTAAGGAAGCCTTAAATGGGAGTAAATATGTTGTTGTCGATCAATATCTTCGGGGTACCAAAGAAAAGAAAGCGAAATTGATACTTTTCGAGGATGAGATGCCGGAGTTTCGTAGGATATTCCTAAAACTACTTGATGTGGCTCTTGCCTCCAAAAATGAACCCGTTCCACCCATTAGTACACCGAGCGAGCAACCTCATGTAGAGTATGACATTTTAACACCGGGCTTTTTTCATACGCTAACATTCACGAATGATTGGAAAGAATTTGAACACCTTACCGGCCATTTGCTTCGGCTTTTAGGCATTCAAACATTGTATAGTTTCACAAATGAGCGGCAAGCGGGCAAGGCAGATGGGTTCTTTAAGTTACGTACAACGGCTGTTCTCTATGATTGTACGCTGAATCGTGAGAATATAGAACAAAGTAAACGTGAACAAATAGCAAACTATTGTAATCGTCTGCGGCAGGGAACGATTCAGGTCAGTGATTATACAGTGGAAGAGGTTCAACAATATCAAAAACAAGTTTGGATAATTACACAAGGGACTTCGAGGAAACTCCAAACTGTCAATGATGTCAATGTTAAAGAGATAAGTATTGAAGACCTGATTGTAGTATATAAAGAGCGGTTATTAAAACGCTTGAATAATGAAGACCTTGAGATGAGGCTGCGTAACTTATGAACACCCGCCTGCTCTCAACACTGCTTTTTTGTGGTCTTCTGCTTCTAACCAATCGCTGGTTGAGCTACGAAGAAGGCATTTCCGTCCTTATCGCTGACGACACAAAAAGCTATATGGCAATCGCCAAAGCCGCGCCCGCGCTGCCGGATGGCTCCGTAAAACTCGCCAGCAACCATACAATGCGTTTTGTTCCTGCGTGGAAAGTCGGCACAATGGCGCATATACTTGGTGTTTCGGAACAATCGGTCTTTCTTGTCGCAACACTGATTATATGTGGATTGATCGTCTGGCTGACGCATAAAATTTTATCGTTGCTGAATATCACTGATGCACAATACTCGCTTTGTATGGCGCTGTTTATCCTCAGTCCCTATACGTTTCGGTATTATCTCGCGGTTCCGGCGATGATTGGCGATATGGTATTTGTCTTGGGGTTGGGTGGCGTGATGCTTGGTTTGCTCCGTGTACAATTGCCGATGGTGCTTTTGGGCGGATTTGTCGCTGTGATTGGTCGCCAAAATGCGATTATCTTCCTTCCCGCCGTGATAATCTGGATGCTCGTCGGAAATGGTTGGAAAAATGCGGTGTTGACAGCGCGGCTTGTGAAAGCGGCGGCACTTGTGGCAGTCATTGTTGTGCCGTATATTCTCTTAGGCATAATCACCGCACCGTTCAGTGAACATGGCTTGGAAAACGAAGCTTTGACTGGTGTTTTCACGTGGGCGATGTCAGCAAATCCCATATCCGCTAAATTCAGACAATTCGTGGAATATATGCTGCGGATAAATATTTGCTTACTTTTACCGCTTTTCATACTCGCCGGAGCGCTGTGGGCAAGGCTTTCGGGCAGTAGCGAACGTTTGCGTGATTTTTTGCGCCGATTGCCACGTGAAGTGTGGTTGGCATTGCTGGTTATGACGGCGCTGTATGGATTTGCCTTTTTGGGTGGACCAGATTTATTTATGTCGGGCGTTACGCGCTATGTCTCGCATAGTATGATTGGGTTATTCGTTGCTTTTGCCGTAGTTTTGCGTGAACTAAAGGTCTTCGAGAAAATAAATGGGGTGTCCTCGTTATTGCTGGGGGCGCTGATTATGACTGGCTCGTTTCACCATATCACAACGTTTGGCGGCTCAACATCGGACAAAGCGGCGTATTTTGCAGCAATCTCGGTAGTAGTGGCGCTTACGGCTGGTGTGGTCACATATTTTTCAGTAAAACATGAATAAAGAAATTTTAACTGCATTGCAAAAGAGCGAATCTATCCATACCGTTGCGGGGCAAAGCCTTTTTGTGGATTTAAGCCATACAATAGAACACGGAATGATCACGTATAAAGGTTTGCCAGCACCAATTATTTGCGACTATCTGAGTCGAGAAAACTCAAAACAGTTTTACGAAGAAGGTACGGAATTTCAGATAGGTAAAATTGAAATGGTTAGCAATACCGGAACGTATATTGATTGCCCGTTTCACCGATATGCAAATGGCAAGGACTTATCAGAAATTCCAATAGAAAGTTTTGCAGATTTGGAAGGAATTGTCGTTCGAGTTCCTCACAAAAATACGCTTGCAATCACGGTAAAGCATTTGCAAGGTTATGAGGTAAAAAACCGTGCCGTGCTGATTCATACGGGCTGGGATGAATTCTGGAACACGGAAAATTATTTTGAAAACCACCCGTTTGTAACGAAAGAGGCGGCGGAATATTTACAAGACCGTGGTGCTAAATTAGTAGGCATAGATTCACATAATATAGACAACACAACGGGTAAAAGCCGACCTGTTCACACCACTCTTTTAGGCGCAGGTATTCTTATTGTAGAACACCTTTGTAATTTGAATCAATTGCCGGAGAATGGTTTTACCTTTAGTGCGATACCGCCAAAGTTCAAGGGAGTAGGGACATTTCCTGTGAGGGCGTTGGCTAAACTGAAAAAATAATGACCATTATCAACATGCTCCACAAGTTGTGGTCTTTGGAATATTGGTTATGAACGCTCACTTTCAACTATAGAATATATCTTGCATAAACATTCCGTATCATTCGTTATTCCATGCTTGAACGAGGAGAAAACGCTTCCTTACGTTCTCAAAAAAATCAATGCCGTCAAAGCAAATGAACTCAGTGATCGTGTGGTCGAGGTGATCGTTTCCGACAACGGTAGTACGGACAAATCCATAGAAGTCGCACAAAGTTTTGGTGCGCGGGTGATTCATTGCGCGGAGCGGGGCTACGGAGCTGCTCTGCAATGCGGCATCTACGGTGCGGAGAACGAAGCCGTCATCTTTGCCGATGCCGACGATACATACGATTTCCTTGAGTCACCTCGCCTTGTGGCAAAACTCGATGAAGGCTATGACATGGTGCTTGGTTCGCGCTTAGACGGCACAATTCATGACGGCGCAATGCCATTTTTGCATCGTTACGTTGGAACACCCGTGCTGAGTTTTATCATCAACATGCTCTACGCGCGTGGCGAATACAGGCTTTCAGATTGTAATTCTGGTTTTCGTTGTTTCCGCAAGGAGGCGTTTGCATCGTGGAAAGTCGGCGGCACAGGGATGGAATTTGCCTCGGAAATGCTTGTGAAGGCAATGAAATCAGGCGCAAAGCTCACGGAAGTTCCAGCATCGCTTTATCCGGACAAACCCGGACGGATTCCGCATCTTCGCACGTGGCGCGACGGAATGCGACATTTACTCCAGATTCTGCTCGAATCGCCAGAGTTTTTTAATGTCACCGGAACCGCTTTGTGGCTGATGTCATGGGTTGTGCTGCTGGTAGGCTTTGTGACGGGACCCATTACCTTTAGCGCATTTTCCATTTTTGGCATTCATTCGATGATGTTTGCGCTGTTGGGAAGCATTTTCGGGCTTGCGATGTGGTCGGTCGGGTTGTTTATTTCCACAAAAAACCCATCCAGCGTGAGGCTCTACACAACGTTTAATGGCTGGCAAGAAGACCGTTTATTTTGGTTTTCGTTTGGATTGGGCGCTTCGAGTTTGCTGTTGCTGCTCGGAATCGTTGTCCAATGGGGTTTGGGTGGTTTTGCAAACCTCGCGCTTGAACGGCAAACGCTATCGGTGATTACTTTTGCTGCAAATGGTATATTGCTCGTGGCGAACGTACTGACGGCACACCTGATTAAACGGCTGTAACTCTGATGGATTCTACTCCAGACGTTCGATGGAAGCAACGCTTCCAAAATTTCGAGAAAGCGCTGCGTTTTTTGGAAGAATCGCTCCTAAAACCCG
The DNA here is from genome assembly GCA_025358765.1 of Candidatus Kapaibacterium sp. Lineage (GTDB taxonomy): Bacteria > Bacteroidota > Ignavibacteria > Kapaibacteriales > UBA4661 > JANYIG01. The sequence continues at coordinate 31,169 of JANYIG010000175.1, read as the reverse complement.
TTCCTACTCCCATTGAGGAAGCAGGCATAGTGCAAGTGTTTGAATTCACGTTCGAGTTGGCGTGGAAGACGCTCAAAGATTATCTTGAAGCACAGGGCGTGGAAGTGCAATTTCCCCGCGACGCTCTCAAACAGGCGTTTGCTGCCAATTTGCTCGACGATGGCGATGTTTGGCTTGATATGTTGGAAAAGCGTAACTTGATGGCTCATACATATAACGAAACGTCTGCTCGACTTGCGTTGTCGCTTATTCGCAATAGCTATGTCCGACAATTACGCGTTCTGTACGAGGTTTTGGAATCAAAGCAATAATGATATGGTTGTTCAAGCAGCAAATCCCGAAACGTTTGGTCTAACTCAACCTTCGTTCACCCTCATCTGCGAGGTGCTGCAACGTTTCCCCCAAATTGACCAAGCACTCATATTCGGTAGCCGCGCCAAAGGCATGGAGCGAAAAGGCAGCGATGTAGATTTGGCGCTTGTTGGCAAGGACGTGGACGAACGATTGGCATTGGACGTGAGTGGCATTCTCAACGAACGTGAGCCACTGCCCTATCACTTTGACGTAGTGGCGCTCGGTGTGCTTGAAAACACGGATTTGCGTGAACACATTGAGCGCGTGGGCAGAATTTTCTTTGAGCGCGGCGACCATGTTCCCCTAGCGTCTCCGATAAACAACTTTGAAATTTAGCATTTACAATTACTGTTCATCATTCAATATTTGAAAAGAAATGGCAGATATTCGAGAACTCAACGAACGCATCCAGCGCGAAAGCGCTTTTATTGATATGCTCACGCTCGAAATGAGTAAAGTTATCGTGGGACAAAAATACATGGTTGAGCGGCTATTGATAGCGCTGTTCTCCAACGGTCATATTTTGTTGGAAGGTGTGCCGGGGCTTGCAAAAACGCTTTCCATCAAAACGCTGGCTTCGTCTATTCAAGCGAAGTTCAGCCGGATTCAGTTCACGCCCGACTTGCTTCCGGCGGACGTGGTGGGAACGATGATTTACAACCCCTCGAAAAATGAATTTTCCGTTCGGCAAGGACCGATTTTTGCAAACTTTATCCTTGCCGACGAAATTAACCGCGCACCCGCAAAAGTCCAAAGCGCCTTGCTTGAAGCCATGCAAGAACGGCAAGTGACCATTGGCGAACAAACGTTTAAGCTGGAAGAGCCGTTTTTGGTGCTTGCCACACAAAACCCGATTGAGCAAGAAGGCACGTACCCATTGCCAGAAGCGCAGGTTGACCGTTTTATGCTCAAAGTGGTTATCACGTATCCATCGAAAGAGGAAGAGCGGATGATTATGCGCCAAAGTATGACGGCTGAAAAGCCTGAAGTGAAGGCAGTTGTGTCGCCCAAGCAAATTTTGGCAGCACGGGACATTGTGCGTGAGGTGTATATGGATGAGAAAATTGAGCAGTACATTTTGAACATCGTTTTTGCAAGCCGCCAACCCCAAGAATACAAACTTGGGAGGCTGTCGCAACTTATCAGCTACGGTGGGTCGCCGCGTGCAACGTTAAGCCTCGCGCAATCTGCCAAAGCATACGCCTTCATCAAACATCGTGGTTATGTTATTCCTGAGGATGTGCGGGCAATCTGCCATGATGTAATGCGCCATCGTATCGGGCTTACTTACGAGGCAGAGGCAGAAAATGTGCGTTCAGAAGACATTATTAACGAAATTTTGAATACGGTGGAAGTGCCGTAAATATTCATGTTGCAAGACGTATTCGGTGCAGGCAATGTTGCGGCTTCAACGTCACAGCGTTGCCTGTGTTCTTTGTATCGAACGCTTCACATTCATGCCCTTTTATCGTTATGAAACAGCACACAAAACGACCCGACCTCGCAGACGAAGCCATCTTTGCGACAAAATCTGCTTCACAAGATGATTTCTTTCGCCGCGTCTATGAAATTGTGCGGCAGATTCCGTTTGGGAAAGTCACCACCTACGGACATATTGCGGCAGCGCTCGGCGCTAAGTCGTCGGCGCGGCTTGTGGGCTATGCACTAAATGGCGTAGGGCATTATGACCGCGCAAACGACATCCCGTGTCACCGTGTCATTAACCGCCTTGGTGAGCTTTCCGGCAAAATGCACTTCGAGACACCTACGCTCATGCGCGAGCTTTTGGAAGCAGAAGGCGTAGAATTTGATGGCGATGCGGTTCGCTTAGAAAAACATCTTTGGAAACCCGATGAATACCTGTAATTGTTATGAAACCCTCACCACCATTTTATCTCCGAATGCAAGCCATCACCACGCTTGCAGCCTGTTCTGTTCTTGCCACTGTTGCTCCGGCACTGTTTGCACAGCCGCGCGATACTGTTCGTATTAATCTCAGTCGTCCGGCTATTGATGCTTCGCGTATTACGCTTTGGCAAAATGCGCTTTATCGTTGGACGCTGACGGGACAAGGCAACATTGGGACGACGTTCCCGCAAGGTCCGGCACAGATTGATGCACGTTTTGTACTGACAAATCTCCGCATTCCGGGGCTGACGTTTCCTGCCGCACTGCCTCTGAGTGATAATGCGGCAGCGGGGCAGCAGTATTGTACTCAGGGGGAATCCGCATGTAATATCTTTCTTGCTTCCAACGCACGGACAGTCAATGGCGTTAAAACACTCGACCCAGCCTTTCGTTTCCCTGATGACGTTACAATGCTCAAGAATACCTATAAATTTATACCAGATGATGACCGCTATAATGCTGGAAATCGCTACGTTTCGACGGTTCGTGGTGCAGATGTTCCGGCAAAATTTGCCTTTCTTTCACGCTATGGTGAACAGAGCAATACGTATTACGACGGCAATAAGGATGGCAGTGGTAACCCAACTATAATTACCGCTGTGATAGAGCGCGTAACGCCGGAAGTGCTCGTGATAGAACGCGGTAAAAAAGATATTGTGTTGAACGATGTCAATCCCAATACGGTGTTTCGCGTGGATACGGTGGATTTTGGGAACGTGAAGGTTGGTTCTCCAGTAACAATAACACGGGTTATTAAAAACCGTGGATTAACGCCGTTACAGGCGAGCGTCGGAGCGGATTTTTACCCTGCAAAGTTCGTTTTCAGCGCAAAGTTTGATAATGGAATCGTGAGTTCAAAGATGTTGCAGCGCGATACGGATGAAGCTATTGTGAGCTTTTCGTTTACACCAAGTAGTATCAACAGCTTTCGTGATGAGTTGGTGATCGTAGTCAACGACTCCACACAAACGCCCGACGGCAAGGGCGGGTATCAGTTTCGCTTTGTCCTCAAAGGCACTGGTGCACCCGAAGCTATTACACCACTCAGACAGGACGTGATTTATTCAGACCTCCAACTTGACCAAGAGTTGCGAAGAACTATCCCATTCCCCGTTACGAATAATGGTTCTGCACCGATTGTTCTACAGCAAGTGATTCAACCACAAGCGCCATCTGCGTTCCGCTGGGATGGCAATATTACGCTTCCTCGAACAATTTCTGTCGGCGAAACAATACAGCTGAACCTTGTATTTGAGCCGACCGCATTTGGCTCATATCAAGACGAGATTGTGCTTCGCGGCGCAGGGATGGCAGATGTGAGCCTCAATCTGTCTGGAACTGCATTTCTGGCGCGGTGGTCACTGGTGAACCCAGCAGGAACGCAAGATACCGTAGATTTTGGTGCCGTAATCCCTGAAACCGCCAGTCAACCACGCTCGTTCACCCTCAAAAATGATGGCAATGTGCGATTATTTTTTCAGTTGCGGCTTGCTCCAAGTCCAAACGGTACGATAGCTGACCCAACTGGATTCCAAGGTATTCAGTCACAGGTTGTTGATACCTCCTACACCTTGTCGCCAAAATATTTTGCTTTTCCCGGAACCCTCCAAGGTAGAAAGGAAGCATTCGTGACAGTACAAGCCTTTTATGCCAGTGACAGAGCTACGCCTGTTGGTCAACCGCGACGATTGGTGTTGGTAGCACGGGTGGGTTCGGTGCTTGCTACGGAGCGTGCGACGACGACCAATATTGACCCTCTTGCCCGCGAACGGGTGCGGTTTGATTCCATCTATGTGGGGCAGACGACGAGCGAAACCGTTACGCTGCGAAACATTGCAAACCAAACAATCACTATAGATTCACAGGCATTCCTTCCGATTGTTCCATTCAATGGTATTGATTTTTCTGTAGATACACTTCAGCGCAGAGTGTTTTCCCCGTTGGATGCCTCACCCGTCACGCTTCGGTACCGCCCAGCCGCCAGAGGGTTTGATTCGGCAAATATGGATATTCGTTTTACATCAGGAGGGCGCTCCGACCGTACAACGCTGACGATGAGCGGCATCGGCGTGGAGCAACGGCTCGAACTCGTTGCTGCACCGCCCGACCCGCCCTACGATTACAAAGCAGTTATTGGCGATACGGTGGATATTGGCGATGTTATTGTGAACAAACCTAAAACAGTAGCAATCAAATTCCGCAACAACGGCAACCTACCGTACAGCATACAAAGCCAATCTCCGACAGACGTAACGACGGGAGTATGGAACAATCGCATCTTCGAGGTAGTTTCGCGTTTTAGCCCAGGCGCAACGTCGCCAGATATCCCAGCTGACGGTGTGGATGCGTCATTGCAAGCACGTTTTACGCCGCCAAGCGTCGGCGAATGGATTGGTAAATATACCCTCACAAGCACCATCCGCCGCCGCATCCGCACTGCTCCCGACGGCAGTGACCAACGAGTATTTTTTATTCGCGGTAGGGGTGTTGAGCCTGCTATTGACGTAACACCATCGGCGGTGACGTTCGATAATATCATCTTCACTGCCGTGTGCGGCAATACGGCAACGGCTGATTTTCGGGTTATCAGTAGTGGCTCAACAGAGCTTATTGTGAGTAGTATCACCGTACCGCGCCCTCCGACTGGCAATAGCATCTTCAGCCTTGCATCCGGAACGCCCAATTCCATCAACCTCAAACCCGGCGCAAGTGCGACGATAAAACTTCAGTTTACGCCGCCGTCCGTTGGCGTTTTCCGAGATACAGTGACGATTATGAGCAATGTCGCAGGGGAACGTGCTATCATAAGAGTGTCGCTCTCCGGAACATCTGTTGCTCGTCAATCTGCGGAGCTACGAACCGCTTCTCTACGCGCAAAACCCGGAACGCAAGTCGCAGTGCCGATTACCATTACGACAACGACTGCAAGTGCCTTGCAACAGATTCAACGAGCTACTATTCGATTAAGTTATGAAAAAACGCTTTTGAAGTATGCAGCATACGAGAACCGAGGCACAGCTTCGGCAGCAGCAGCAGTGACAGCAAAAGAGAACAATGGCGTTTTGGATGTAACGCTGCAAGGTATGATGCCGAATGGTACTGAAACAACACTTCTTACGTTGTTTTTCGACACGTATTTGGGCGATAAAGCAGCGACCGATATTGCGTTCAGCAATGTTCAACTCGGCAACAAAGATTGTTTCGACGTGCTGGACGTGCGAACCACCAATGGTACGTTTGCGCTGGATTCCGTGTGTGGATTGAACGTCAAAACGCTTACTGGTACGGCGAATGTCTTCGCGTTGCGCCCGATTTCACCAAACCCGATGGCATCCGATGGCATTGTTACGTATGATATTGCCTTCCCGACGCACGTGAGCATTGTTCTGTACGACGCACAAGGCACACGCAAGGTGGTCTTGGCGGAAGGACAGCATCCGACAGGTGTTTTCGAGACACGTATCCCACTTGAACTATTAGGTTCGGGAATGTATTTCTGCGAAATGCGGGCTGGTATATTCCACGAGGTGCAAAAACTTTTTATTATCAAGTGACAACACCAACTATCATGACCAATCAATTTCTGTTCGATTACGTTCGCACACAAGTCGCGGAGCGCGGATTCGTAAACTTTCCACGCGAGATGATGGCAAATATCACGCCAGAACAGGCAAAATCAGTAGCATCCGAATTTGGTGCAAATGTATTGATGCGCCTTCCAGAACACGATGTTCATTTTTTCGACTGGCTGCGTGTTCACGCCCCGGATGTGTGGGACGACCTTTGGAGCGATAACACCGATACGGAGGCAAGCCCAATGCCTCATGACCAAAAAAACAATGACATTTCTCGAACTCACGACCCATATTTCGTTGGAATTGCGCTTTTGCCGGATTTGTTGCAAGAAGACAGAGGATTTCCGATTTGCGACCTCGTAACGCAGCCCAATTTTTACTTCTCCATCAAAAATTTTAATGCTGAAGAGTCTCTGCCTTTTGTGGATGCTTCGTTGGGACGGGTAGAGGCACAACAGGAACTCTCGCTCACACAAATCCTCACGCTTGAAATCCGCCGCGCACCGATTGACATTTGGCGCTTTGCATATCTATACCGTATTTCCGTTGAAGAGGCGAAAAAAACCGCTATGCAACTTGTGGAAGATGGTTTATTGCGCTACGCTGCCACACGGGAGGGTATGTCGGATTTTCTTGAGTTTTAATCTCTTTCGCCGGATTGATGAGGGTTTTCTGATCCATTCGATAAGCGACCAAGAAGTCAGCAGCCGAAAACGAGGAGTGTAGAATACGAAAGGGAATAACATGCACCATTGTTTTTCATCCAAACCCCTACCATTACTGCTTTGGGGCATGGTTGCGGTAGCTGCATGGCTCAATGTGGCAACAACAGCTTTTGCTCAAGCACCGAGTTTGAATGCGGTCAATGCAGATTCTACGCTGACACTCCTCTCTGCGCCGCCGATACTGCGGTTTGGAATGGATAAACTTGTCAATACGTTTCTTTTTCGCGCTGACCTGAACGGCGCATTTACGTTGCCGCTTGGAAGCCTGCTTGTGCGCCAACAATATAGGAGAAGTACGATTCGCACATCTACACCTGCCACACGAGACGATGAAGATTTATTTCTTCGTTATGACCTGCCGCTCAGTTCCAATCTATCGCTGCTTCTTGCAAACACTGCGATAATTTCTGCCGATACGCGAGCCATTGGCTTGAACCGTTTACAGCAATTCACTGTGAGTGGCGGAGCGCAATACCGACCGATTGAGAACTTAAAAATGACAGCCGCGGTGGGCGGCGAATATAACGAGCAGCTTGGAATTGTGGATCGAGGTTTGAGTCTAAATGGCAATGCCAGTTTACAAAATCAGCGATTTGAGGAATATTTGCTGAATGCCGATGTGCAAACAGCATATTCGGCACTTGCTAACAGCCGTACGAATGCTCAGACAAATCTCAAAGTGGGTCTTGCACGGACGTTTGAAGGCGGTGGGCAGTTAGAATTCAGTACGCAATATGCCACGCTGCAACGCGAATTTTATACGTTTGTAGCAGGTACTGACCAAGCGGGAAACCTCAAGCAGGCTGCGCCTTCGGTGGAAACTCGTACGGAGCGGCTCTTGCGTTTGAATGCGCGAGCAACAATTCCATTGTTCAAAGGGGTAGATGCCGATGTTCAAGGCTATTTTGAGGATTGGACGATTGGGCGTTTTTACCGCGACGCTGTTGACCAAGTATTTTTCACCTCGGTGCGACGCAATGTGGATCAAGTGCGATTTTCCGTAAGTGGTGTTTTGAGGGCGACGTTCGACGGCAGTACTCATTCACTTGGGTTGACGATTGACTCACGAGATGAAGTCAATGCCGTTGACGAGCGCTTCAGAATTACCGATGCCGATTTACAAACGCTCCGTTCTGCCGAAAAACAGCGCGACAATATTTCCGTGCGAACCTCGCTCGTGGCGCAATCCACGTGGAATCTATTCCGTGCCGACACCTTGAAATTTGAGTTCTCGTCATCGCTGCTGCGCTATGATACGCCCAGCCCCATAAACTATGACGACCGCGACGAACTTTTTCTAACCACCAATACTTCGTACACGCACCATTTTTCATCAATATTTTCTGGCACACTCTTTGCCGAAGCCAGATTAGTGCATTTGGTATTTATTAAAGCGCAGCGTAGTGCTCAAAATAACTGGAATAGGATTTTCAAACTCGCGCCGTCGTTTGTCTATGCATCGGAGGGTTTTTCGGCACACCCGCAGTTCGAGCTTTTGGCGAACTATACCAGCTTTGATTTTGAGGACATCGCGAACGCTTCTCAGAGCTTTAGTTTTCGGCAAATACAGTATCGTGACTCGCTTGTGTGGCATGTTGGAAGAGAATCGAATACGACTATTGAATCTCGTTTTATATTTCGGTATTTTGAGCGAGGTGAGTTTCGGTGGGGTGAATTTTCCGAACTTGTGCGCGACCGAAACTATGAAGCCTTTGCGCGGATTTTGGTGTTTGTAACGCCTTCGAGTGTTTCGGGTGTGAGCGCTCCAAACCTTAGCAGCAAAGCTGTCAATCAAATTCGCGTGGGCGTGGGTGGGCGTTATTACGCGCTTTCGCAACGTGGAGCAAATCCAGCGCTTCGCATACCCGGAGTGCAAAATCAGATTATCGGACCGGAAACCGTGATAGAATGCTCTTTTGCCTCGGGTACGGTTGTGCGATTGAACGGATGGTATGAGTTTCAATTCGATAAGGGAATACTCTTGCGGCAAACGCCTAATCTGTTTCTTTCGGCTACGCTGCCTTTATGAAGAATTACGAAAACTAATTGAAGATACAATGAACGACAAGTAAGCCTTGAAAGACCGTCATTCCTTGCCTCGCCATGATTACAACGATGACCTTAACGATTATGCAACAGGTTCTTACGCTCCAGAGCAATACAAAAAATCTCCGTTTTGTCGAGCCGTTTTTGGCGGAATTCGTCAAAGAAAGCGGGATAGATTCAACTCGCTACCACAACGCGATCATCGCGCTCACAGAAGGCGTGAACAATGCTATTGTTCATGGTAACAAGCGCGACGAATCCAAGAACGTGGTGATTATAGCAACAATTGAGAGTGAGATGCTGACGCTTATTGTAGATGATAATGGCGAAGGCTTCAATCCCGACGATCTTCCCGATCCGCTTGCCCCGGAAAACATTATGAGAGATTGCGGACGTGGTGTATTCCTCATGCGTTCGCTGATGGACGCGGCAGAGTTCATCCAAACTGAGAACGGCTCCCGAACGTTGCTCCGTACACGATTGCGAGAGTGACACACTCGGAAAAGCAAGCCTTATGCCTTTTGCAGCGTAATGAGTGTAATCTCTGGCGGAATACCTATTCTTGCTGGAATGCCTGTCGTACCAATACCCCGATTTACATAGACGTATTGACGTGGGTTTATCTCCCTATCGACGTACAGACCCGCCCACTGCCTATATAAAAACATTGCTGGACTAAGTTCCCAGTCGGCTACTCGCACACCCATCTGCCCGCCGTGTGTGTGTCCAGCTAACATCAAATCCACTGTAATGCCATTCGGCTGAAAACCACGTACTTGTTTGTCCCAAAGCGTTGGATCGTGTGCCATGAGAATTGTTGGATACTCAGGTGACAGCCCCGATAATGTTTTCGTTAAATCGCCGTAGTTCTGGCGCAGTCCAACGTTATCATTGCCACCAAGCTGTATTATACCACCATCTACCGAAAAAACATGGTTTTCATTCACTAACAAATCGACACCCGTGCTGCGAATGCCGGCAATGATATCATCAATATCTACTGCATGGGCATAATGGTCATGGTTTCCGAGCGAGCCAAATACGCCAAGTGGAGCAGTATAAAAACTGCCACGCTTGCCATTTTTTCCACAAAGGTTCGTGATTTCAGGGATGAGGATTGGTAATTCGTTCGCCCGAAAATTCACCCAATCACCAGTAACCACAATCATATCAGGCTTAAGGTCGTGCGTGATGCGGCGCATCTCCTGAAGCGGTCTGTCCGACCAAAGCGAACTAGCATGTAGGTCTGAAAGTTGGGCAATCGTTACTCCATCGAATTGGCGAGGAAGATTCTGAAGTGCAATCGTCACACGGTGTACCTGAAAATTATACATGATGTCCCACATATTGTAGCCAAGCGCCGCCACGGGTGCTGCTGCCAGCGCCCATGTACCTACTATACCGCTTGCTGCAAGACTTTTCCGCAAAAAAGCACGACGATTTTCGGAAAGGTGTGATTGGCGTGGTGAGAGGTAACGTTCAAGGCGTGGAATTCGCTTCACAAGAACATTTCGCCAGAAATCCAGCAATAGCCATAAATTTGCAATGAACATGGGCATAAAATGTTGCCAAAGACGACGCAAAAGGCGAGCAGCATCTCTTCCCAACAGGAATAGACACATTGGTAGTTTGGGCATGTACCATACCGCCAGGGCAATATGTAAAGCGCGGTTGAGAACTGATGGGTGGCTTTGCGTTTGGCGCATCCACAGTGTAATAGGGAAGACGAAAATCATCAAAAATGCAATCGCTATTGGTATGCGATACCACCATGCTGAGGAAAACCACCGAGAAATTCCGCCATCTATCGTTCGCATATTCACTCGCACAAAGCGCCGCCATGAGTTAAGCACGTAGATATCCATTGTGCATTCAACAAAAAGAACGACGAGCGAAAACACCACAAGGCGGACTGATAATGAGAGTTCTGGGGTCATTAAGTAGAAAATTGATGAACAAAGGATTGAAAAATTCGACGATACAAACGCATTAGCATAATTAGTCTAAAAGACGCAACAATTTGCTAAATTGTTCCAAAAACGCTTGAATTCAAGAAGAAATAATTTACACACTCAAAACTTTTTCCTTTATGAGTAACACAACCACACGTATTCTGGTTGGGCTTGTCGGCATTCCGGCGGTAATATTTATCATTCTGCAAGGCGGCTGGCTATTCTTTTTGTTCGTTCAGCTTATTGCGGTACTCGCACTCAAGGAATTATATGATTTAGCAGAGCGTAAATCTTCTCATCCGATTCGCGCGTTAGGTTTTGCGTGGTGCTTGCTGCTTGGCGCATACATATTTTGCGAAAATGCTTTTGCTCCTGCCACGAGTGGTTTTGTGCTTAACGCCCTATTGACGTTGTTTGTACTGACGGTGCTATCAGTCGAGCTTTGGCGCAACAAACCTTCACCGCTTTTGAACAGTGCGGCAACAGTGTTTGGCGTGTTCTACATTGCACTGTTTATGGAAAGTTTGTTAGAATTGCGTTTGCTGTTTACGCAACCAAGCGTTGTTGCAGCTATGTCTTCCGCATCTTCCGGCGCAGAGAATCATGCAGACAGTTGGGGTGCAACACTCGTGATGTGCCTGTTTGCAGGGATTTGGATCTGCGATTCAGCAGCATTTTTTGCGGGCAAGGCGTTTGGCAAGCACAAACTTTTTCCGCGCGTCAGCCCGAATAAGTCGTGGGAGGGAGCAGTGGTTGGCTTTCTGATGTCGGGGGTAGGGTTTGCAGCGCTGGCGCATTACTTCTTGCCGTTTTTGCCGATTGTCCATGCAGTCATTTTAGGCGGTCTCATCGGCATTGTCGGGCAGATTGGGGATTTGGTGGAATCACTGCTCAAACGCGACGCGGGAGTAAAAGATAGTTCCCACATTATTCCCGGACACGGCGGCGTTTTTGACCGCTTTGATAGCGTCCTTTTTGTTGCGCCCGTGGTGTATATCTACATTAAAGCATTTCTGCTTTCATCGCAGCTTTTCATTCAGCATTGATGAAGTTTTCACGACGTTCACAGCGGGCTTACTTGGTGTTACTTGCACAGCATTACCTTTGCGTTTCGCGCCCGGAATGGCGTTCTGCTCGGTTTGCTGGATAAGAAAGATACCATTGAATGAAAAACTCGTTATAAAAATCAGAACCGCCAACCAACCAAGTACAATTCGTCCCGTTCCGAGTGGCTCTTCATCCTCATCCATCGGTGGATGCTGAATGCGGAAGGCAAATCGCAATAAAAATGCCCAAAACAACCATCCGCTCCAAGCGTTATAATACCAAGGCGCGATGATGTGCAAAAAGTTAAGTGGCATTATGAGCATCTTCTGGAAGAATGTGTAGAGTGCGTCCGGCGAATCATACATTATTTGCAGATGCAACCAACCCAATACAGACCCCATTCCCAATAACAATAGAATCCGCCAAGCCCAGCGACCAATCTTGTGTTGAAGGTCACCAAACATTGCATACATGATATGACCACCATCAAGTTGCCCAGCCGGAAGCAGATTTAACGCAGTAATGAACAGACCAAACCACCCTACACACAAAAATGGATAATGATACATTTCATTGAGTGGGGGCAAAAACCCGTGCGGGTTTGGAATTACGGTGGTAAGAAATGAATACAAAATCGAGTTGCCAAAATATAAGCCGTATTCAGGCACAGAGCCGCTAAAGAGTCGGTATTCAGGGTGAAAAAGGTAAATAGATTCGCGTGGCGGCATCGTTGCAATACCTACAATTAAAAACGCCACACACATCACAAAACCCGCAAGCGGTCCGGCAATACCAATATCGAAGAGTGCCTTGCGCGTCGTAATCGGACTGCGCGTACTCATCACAGCGCCCATCGTTCCAAACGGCACTTGAAATATGGGTGGAACGGGTATGAAATATGGGAGCGACGCGTCCACGCCGTGATACCGCGCTGCGAAGTAATGTCCAAATTCATGCGCGGACAGGAACATCATAATTAAGACACCGTATTGCAGTCCGTAACCCCAGTTGGCAACCTCCTGAAAATCGTGCATCGCCCAACTTGTACCAGCCATGATGGTAGACATGAACGTTAGAATAAACAGCCCCAAATGCAGCCACCAAGCGGTGCGCGGGCGTGTGCGAAGCGGCTGTTCGGCTTCTTGTGTGTAGCGATTAAGCGGTGTGTAACCCATTGTCGTTCAGTCTGATCAGAAAATGATGTGCGAAGTACGAAACTATATGATGCCAGAAATAACGCACAAGGCGTAAAAGAATTGGACGCGAAAAGCATCCATTATAAAATCAAACTCAAAAATCCAGTTGAAATCCTACGCCCCAATAAGCATCTTGCTGATTATAGAACATGCCGTGCATGCTTTTGCCGTTGTACCAATGCAGATTCAACACAATGCCTGTTCCGCGCCGTGCGCCAAAGCGAATGCCGCCCTGTGCGGCTTGCGCCGTCGTCGTCACGCCGTTGGCGGTGACGAGTTTTGCATCATAACCCGCCGTCAAACCTATATTCTCACCTAATAGAGAACTAAGCACAGAATAATCTAACACATCGAAGCCGAGTTGCGGCGTAACAGCGCCGAAATTGTCGGGAATTGAGTGAAATAGCACATTTGCACCTACATACGCCCTCCATGATCCCCATTCCAGCGCCGCCACAACATCCACAAATTCGCGGCTATACACAAACGATGAATCGGCGAACTTCGGGATGCCGTCCACCAGATGTGCGGAAATATGTGCCAGCCGAAAGCGGCTTGAAAACGTGAGTTCCGGCGAAATCTGTGTTTTGACGGACGCATTCATGCCAAAGAAAAAATCGGTCGTCTCGACAGGAAAACGGAAATTCACTTCCGACCGTAAGCGCGTAAATGTAAAAAAATCAGCCCCAAAGCGAAGTTCGGCTTGTTGTGAAAGCGGAAAGGCAAGCATATCTAAAGAGTTGCCGATGTCGAGACGCAGGTTGCCCTCTTTACCGTAGGTCATTGCATAAAGCGCTCCCACACGCGGTTCAAAGATGTTTGCTCGAAGCGGTCTAAACATCGGCGAGCCAATGGCAACGGGCGAATCAGCTGCCGTACAAGGCTTATGAATGCTCATGCTCAAAAGCAGAAGCAAAACAAATTGCCGAAGAATGCGTAGATTGTATGTGTTATTCATAATGTCGTATCGTTTTTGAAGCGACAAAAATACAAAATCTTCTGGTTTATTTATTGTGTTTATGGAATCGTCGAAATCGTCACGAGTGTTTGCGTTTGGAATTTTAGCGGTGTTGGCAATTATCTGGGGCAGTTCATTTATTTTGATGAAGCGTGGTTTGGTGGTATTTAACCCTATTCAAGTAGCAGCGCTTCGCATCACGATTGCATGTTTGTGGTTGTCGCCGTTCACGATTGCGTCGCTGCGACAAGTGGATAGAAAATATTGGAAATATCTGGCGGCGCAAGGCGTGGCGGGCAACGGACTCCCTGCTTTACTGTTTTGCATCGCGCAAACGCAGGTCAACAGCTCGACGGCGGGCTTACTCAATTCTCTCTCGCCACTATTTACGCTGATTCTCGGTACGATGCTTTTTCATCTCAAGACGACGAAATGGCAGGTTTGGGGCATTCTGTTGGGTTTTTGCGGCGCAATATTGCTTATTAGCGCTGCACACCATGATACGCCCTCAAACGGCAACGGTTGGTATGGCTTGTTGATAGTACTGGCAACAGTTTGTTATGGCTTAAGCGTGAATATCACCAAGCGTTATCTTGGCTCGCTTACGACGTTGCAGGTCAACAGCCTGTGTTTGGTGCCTGTTGCGCTTGTTTATGTAGTGTATCTTCTGACCTCGAACGTCACAACTGTCCTTGAAACAACGCCGGGAGCATGGCAGGCGCTTAGTTTTGTGGCAATTCTGGCTATTATCGGCACTGCCTCAAGTAATCTGTTGTTTGTGCGGCTCATCAAGCTCTCGAACCCCATTTTTGCCTCGTCAGTGACGTATTTGATTCCGATCGTGGCTATTTTGTGGGGCATTTTGGACGGCGAACAGCTCACGCTGCTGCACGGATGCGGCATTGCCGTGATTATGGCGGGCGTGGCGTTGGTGAATAAGAGGTAACACCCGCTCTCCGGCAACAAAGCACTCACTCAAATACTTACTCAAATTCTACTACCGACGATTCTTTCCCTTTACGGAACACGGCGCTTTTGCGCTTTCCGGCAATATTAAAATTCACCAAATTCGTTTGATCGTCGTAGAGATCACTGAGAAAAGTATTTGTAAGGTTCACCTTCTTCACCACGCCCAAACCCGCAAGCGGGATTTCAATGTACATCCACGTGGCTTCGACTTCCATTTCCTTGCCGAGCATCGTCATGGTTGTAATGGATTTCCCGTTGATGTCCATGCGAAAATGCTGTTTAATGTATGCGAAAATCAGCGCATTTGCGTCTTTGTGTTCCTTGTCGGAACCAAGTTTTAAGGTTGTGTTGCTTGTGCGATTCACAACGGTTTCGAGGTCGTCGGCAAAAATTTTGCAAGCTATTTCGAGCGCATTCGATTTTGCGTTGTAATCCACCGTCGTCAAACTGATGTGAATGGGATGATACCCGCGATGGCGCTCTTTTGCAAGTACCGGCAATGCCGAAAGTGATGCAAACAAAAGAAGAGTAAGTAGTTGATGTAACAACCCGTTTGAAAACATTGAGCTTAAATTTTGCATAGTATTTCTGCGGCATTGGTGAGGGTTTTTTCGGTTTTGGCAAAACAAAAACGTACGACCTTGTTGTCGGTGGCATCGCTGTAAAACACGGACACGGGAATCGTTGCCACGCCGTATTCTTTGGTGACGCGGACGGCAAAATCAGTGTCCGTTTCGTTGGAAATGGCATCGTAGCGGGCAAGCTGGAAGTACGACCCTTCCGACGGCAACAGCTCAAAGCGCGAGGCAGCAAGCAACGTTCGGAAATGGTCGCGTTTTTGCTGGTAAAAGCTACCAAGTTCTGTATAAAACATCGGGTCGTCGAGCATTCCTGCGAAAGCGTGTTGTGCGGGCGTGTTGGTGCAAAATGTTACGAACTGATGCACCTTGCGAAATTCGCGCATGAGCGGCTCTGGCGCAAGACAATATCCCACCTTCCAGCCCGTCACGTGATAGGTTTTCCCAAAGGAAAAGACGATAAAGCTCCGTTCAGCAAGCTCTGGAAACCGCGCTACGCTTTGGTGTTCGCGCCCATCGAAGATGATATGCTCATATACTTCATCGCTCAGGATGATAATGTTTGTATCCCGCACAATGGCTTGCAGTGCAAGCATGTCGTCTGCACTCCAGACCGTACCCGTGGGATTATGCGGCGTATTGAGAATGATTAGCTTCGTGCGTGATGAAACGAGCGTTCGCACCTCATCCCAATCAATGCGGTATTCGGGAAAGCGTAGTTTTGAGCGCAAGGCTACGCCGCCCGCAAGCTCAATTACTGGAATGTAGGAATCATAGAATGGTTCAAATACGATAACTTCATCACCTGCGCCCACCACTGCGCTAATCGCCGAGAACAGCGCCGCAGTACCACCCGGAGTGATGGTAATTTCTGTATCGGGGTTGTAGCAACGCCCGTATAGTGTTTCGGTTTTAGCAGAAAGTTTCTCGCGCAATGATTTCATACCCGGCATGGGTGCGTACTGATTCCAACCGTCGCGCATGGCGCGTTCGGCGTACTCGATTAAGCGCTCGGAACATGGAAAATCGGGAAACCCCTGTGCGAGATTGATGGCGCGATATTCAACCGCAAGCTGCGACATCACGGTAAAAATTGTCGTACCAACGTTCGGAAGTTTCGAGGAAATAAGCGGTGTTGCCATAGAAAATTGCCAATGACGGTCAATAATTCATACGAAAAATCGTTGTATAAATTTGGTAGCCACAAATCTACAGATTTTTTGATAGATTGTGACCGTGAAATCGTGCATTCGTTTCGTCCGCAACCAAATATGTCGAATTTCGTATTTTTGCACGAAATCAATGTAATCCATCACCTCTTTCGGTCTAACGTCTATGCAAAACAAACGTATTTTTATTCTCGTTGTCATTCTCACCGTTCTGGGACTTAGCGCCATTCCGCCTTTGCTCCCTATTGCATCCGCTCAAGATATTACAAGCTCGCGCCGCAACGCCATCACGCGGGCAGTAAACGTGTGCAGCCCTGCCATCGTAGGTATTAACGTCGTGGAAGTGCGGGAATATCAGTACCATGACCCTTTTGCGAGTGACCCATTTTTTGCCCAGTTTTTTGGTCGCAGCCAGCCTCAGACGTACCGCCAGCAGATTCAAGGCTTGGGTTCAGGCTTTCTTATTTCGGCAGATGGCTATATTCTGACGAATGACCACGTTGCCGGACACGCCGCGAAAGTAGTGGTGACGATGACCAATGGCGAAAAATATGACGCAAAAATTATCGGTTCCGACCCCACAAGCGACGTGTGTTTACTGAAAGTGGAAGGCACGAATTTTCCATATTTGAAGATTTCTAACTCCGACGACGTGATTATCGGCGAATGGGCAATTGCGTTTGGGAACCCCTTTGGATTGTTCGACATTAACGCCAAACCGACTGTTACCGTTGGTGTAGTGAGCAATTCTGGCGTAAATCTCGTACAGCCAGACGGACGTGTGTACAGAGGTATGATTCAAAGCGACGCAGCGATTAGCTCCGGCAATTCCGGCGGACCACTTGTGAACTCCGCTGGCGAGGCAATTGGCATGAATACGATTATCTATTCAACCGCGCAGAACAGTCAGGGTGCGGGCAGCATTGGGATTGGTTTTGCAATCCCGATAAACCGCGTGAAGAAAGTCATGGAATTGCTCAAGCGTGATGGCGCAATTGACCGCGACTTTGATGTGGGTTTGCGCGTACAGCCAGTGGACGAAAAAATTGCTAAATACCTCGAACTCAAAAAAGCGCAAGGTGTGGTTATCAGCGAAATCACCTATGGTTCGCCCGCTGAACGCGCTGGATTTGAGCCGGGCGATTTGATTCTGGAAGTGGAAGGGCAGAAAATCAACCGTGATACAGATGTTGATACGATTGTCCGCGATGGTGTTGCTGGGCAAAAAATGAATTTTACGGTTCTGCGGAATGATAAAAAACTCACAAAAACGCTTGTTCTCGAAAAACGGAAACGAAAGTAAATGGGAATTTCATTGGTCAGTAGTCATTAGTTGCTGATGTCGTACAGATGGCTCAGATACTGATAAAAATGACCAAGCACCAATGACTAAGCACCAATGACTAAGCAACCAATGGCTAATGACCAGGTAACCAATGACAACTGTGAACGAAGTCTCTTCTCTCCGTACCGAGAACCTCATCAAGATCTATAAACAACGCAGCGTTGTTCGCGGTGTTTCTCTTTCTGTGCAGCAAGGCGAGGTTGTCGGTTTGCTCGGACCCAATGGTGCAGGCAAAACTACATCATTCTATATGATTGTGGGCGCTATCAAGCCGACTGAAGGCAGTGTTTTTTTTGACGATAGAAATATCACATCAATGCCGATGTACAAACGCGCACGGCTTGGTATAGGGTATCTGCCGCAAGAACCCTCTGTGTTTCGGAAGATGTCGGTAGAAGATAATATTATGGCGATTTTGCAACTGCAAGACATGACTAAAGTGCAGCGTAAAGAGCGGTTAGAGCAGTTGTTGGAAGATTTCAGCATCACGCACATTCGCAAGAGTAAAGGCTATATGCTCTCCGGTGGTGAACGGCGTAGATGCGAGATTGCGAGGGCGCTCACGACCAATCCAAAGTTTATTTTGCTTGATGAACCATTTGCAGGTATTGACCCGCTTGCGGTGGAGGAAATCATCGGCATCGTGCGGTCGCTGCGGGAGCGTGGTATTGGTGTATTGATAACGGATCACAATGTCCACGAAACCCTCTCCATCACTGACCGTGCGTACATTTTGATTGACGGACAGGTATTTTATTCTGGCACGGCTGAGGAAATTGCCGATAACGAGGAAGTCCGCAATCGCTATTTGGGCGCGACGTTCAAGTTAGAACGGTACTGATACACTTGCAAACTAATTACTTCCTTCCTAAATTTTATAGGCTATTCAAATCTCTTAAATGTAACCCCGCTTTTTCAACCCTATTTCTCGGAGTGTCTCCATGAAACGTTTTGTCAATACGTTCTCTGTCCGTGTATCGGTGGCGTTTGCTATTGTTTTTATGGCTTTAAGCGTCTTTTCTATCCTCGCGCAGACCGCCTACAAACTACCTCCCAAAGAAATCGCCGCCATTATTGATGCACCCACACTACCTACAGCCCTTCTCAGCCCACGCAGCGACGCGATACTTTTTGTTGAAACAAAACCCAATCCTTCGCTTTCGGTTATTGCCGAACCAGTGTTAAAATTGGGTGGCGTTCGTTTGAACCCTACGCTGAACTCGTCGCAACGCATCGCGGAAATAAGCGGCTTCGTGATTCAACGTGTGGCTGATAAAAAACAAATCCGCATTCAGGTTCCAGCTGGCTCCAAACTTGGCTCGCCTGCTTGGTCATACGATGGTTCAAAAATAGCATTCACGCGGGATGCTGCCGACGGTGTAGAACTCTGGGCGGCAGATGCCACAAGTGGTGTGGCAAAGCAGGTTGGAACGGTATATGTGTCGGATATTTTGAATGCGCCGTTTAGCTGGATGGCAGATAACAAACACCTTCTGGCATTTACCATTCCAGCAGGACGAGGCAAAGCGCCTGAAGTGCCGAAAGTCCCTGTAGGTCCGGTGATTGAAGAGACTGCAGGTAAAATGGCGCAGGTGGCAACGTTTCAGGATTTGCTCAAAAATTCCACCGATGAAGCACTGTTTGAATATTACGCGACGGTGCAGCTTGCTGTTGTAGATACACAAACGGGTGCTGTGACAGCGCTTGGTACGCCGGGCGTATATGCAGATGCAGATTTTTCGCCCGACGAAACCTATTTACTTGCAACGCGGCTTCAAAAGCCATATTCGTACCGTGTGCCCTTCAACAGCTTTGCAAAGTCGCTTGAAATTTGGGACGTAAAAACCGCTCCCGTCAAACTTGTGAAGACCGTCGCAACCCTACCGATTGCTGACCAAACACCACGTCAGGGCGTTCATATGGGCGTTCGCAACATCACGTGGCAACCGCTTCATCCGGCAAAATTGCTTTGGGCAGAAGCACTTGACGGTGGTGACCCGCTTAAAAAAGTAGATTTTCGTGATAAACTGATGTCGCTTGCAGCGCCGTTCACAGGGGAGCCGCAGGAAGTTCTCAAAGTCAAACACCGCTTTGCAGGTTTGGGTTGGATGGCAAAAAAAGACCAAATGATGCTTGCCGAGTACGACCGTGACCGCCGTTGGCGCACTACATACTTGACAGATATTTCCGGCAAACAGCCTACGCAAAAAGTTGTGTTTGATTTGAGCGTGAACGACAGTTACAATGATCCCGGAAACCCGCTCTACGAGCGCCGTACAAACGGTGAGCGCGTAATGTTGCAAGATGGTGATTTTATCTATCTGACAGGTGTGGGAGCAAATGAAAAGGGCGAGCGCCCGTTCTTGGACAAAATGAATCTGAAATCGCTCGAAAAACAGCGCCTCTATCAATCGAATGAAACAAGCTTCGAGACGGTTGTGGGTTTTAACGGCACGTCCAGAACAGGCATCTTGACTCGCTACGAAAGTAAGACAGAGTTTCCAAACTTTTTCGCGGTGGAAATCAAGAACAACAAACGCCAGCAAATCACAGACTTCAAAGACCCCGCACCCCAACTAACTGCGCTTAAAAAAGAACTCGTGAAGTACAAACGCGCTGACGGCGTACCGCTTTCAGGTACGCTCTATTTACCATCGGATTACAAGCCCGGAACACGACTACCGCTTATCGTTGTAGCATATCCGCTTGAGTACAACGATGCCGCAACAGCAGGACAGGTGCGGACATCACCCAATCGCTTTACGGTGCGCTCGCGGTCATACTCGCAAGTGTATTTAGCATTGCAAGGGTACGCAGTATTGGATGGCGCAACCATGCCAATTGTTGGCAACCCTGAAACAATGAACGACACGTTTATCGAGCAAATTACGGCATCGGCAAAGGCAGCGATTGACTATTTAGATTCCACGGGTGTGATTGACCGCAAGCGTGTGGGTGTGTCGGGTCATAGTTACGGCGCGTTTATGACGGCAAATTTCCTTGCTCATACTGACCTCTTTGCAGCAGGCATAGCCGGAAGCGGTGCTTACAATCGAACGCTTACGCCGTTTGGCTTTCAGGGCGAGCGACGTAATTTCTGGGAGGCGAAAGATGTTTATACAAAACTTTCGCCCTTCACGTTTGCGGATAAAATCAAAAAGCCTTTGTTGATGTTTCACGGCGAGGCGGATAACAACCCTGGAACATTCCCCATCCAGTCGCAGCGCCTGTACCAGGCAATTTCCGGCACGGGCGGCACGGCAAAACTCGTAATGTTACCTTACGAAAGCCATGGCTATTCCGCACGGGAATCGGTGATGCACGTGATGGCAGAAATGTTGGAGTGGGCGGACAAATACATCAAAAACGGTACGAAAGCGAACGATTAAAGCGGTGTTAAAAAAGCTCAGAGTATTATTAAGCCTTCATAGCAAGCCGCTTCCATTACTGGAAGCGGCTTTTTTATTGAATATTATGCACCTCTGATGGTTCATACATACGTTTATACACACCGTGTCCGTGCCGCGCGAAACCCTCAAAATATCCCGTGTACCACTGGCAAAGCGCCGCTCCGACTGTCCATGATTCTTCCACATCCGCACGAGTGCTGATGCCGCCAGTGCGGATTATATGAAATTCGTGTTGTGGTGGGTGTTGACGGCAATACTCTGAAGCAAGGCTGACCAATGCTAACGACGATGCGCGAAGCGGCGTACCGCTCACGCCACCACCGAAGGTTTGGGTGAAATAATCGAATGCAGGGCGTTCCTGTGAGGCAATCGCAGTGTGGTGTTCCGCATAGCGCGTGGAGGTATTACCAAAATTCACGCCGTCGAAGCCGAGCGTGAACAAGACATCAAGCAGTTTTGGAACATCCTCCAATGCAGTATCGGTAGAAAATTTAACAATAACAGGTAGGTTTCGGGAGCGCTTGCGAAGAATGCTCTGTGCAACGTACTCAAGCCGTTCTGAAATTGCTTCTACTGTGGTGTTGCCATGTGCCACATTGGGGCAACTCTCGTTTATTTCCAGAAAATCCATACCCGCCTTATTGTACAATCTCATGCCCTCTGCCAATTCCTCTAACGCGGTTTTCCCGCTTGATTCAGGCGCAATCATTAAACTTGCACCAAGGGGGAAACCTTCATACCGCACCGCATTGGCGAGCCGTTTTGCAACCGCTGCGTGACCTTCGTTCGGCAATCCCAGCCAATTCGACGCAGCACCGGAGCGCGGATATGGCAAAAAGGGTTTTGCAATGCCGTTACGTATGTTGCCTGTACGTGAGTGAGCAGTAGTCGTACCTGCCAGATATGCTCCCGCGCCCTGACGGAAACAAGTTTCTACGCCTTCGCCGTTTTTGAAAATACCGGCAGCGTTCATTATGCCGGAGCGGAAACGAATCCCCCAGAGTGTGCGGGCGTTCTCGGCTGGAGGCTCATACACGGAAGGTTTTTCTGTCACGAATTGCGCCAGAAAGCCATTGCGGACGGTTGAATAGAGCTTTGTTGCGAGACGGGGCGGAAAGCGCATCACGAGCGGACGTGCGTAACTGTCGGCGGTTGCGAGGAATTCAGCGAGCATAATTGTATGACGAAGATGCCAAAATGATTCAAAGGAAAACCGTTCTTATGTAAACTTACGATTTGCATGAAAGCGCTGAATTTTGCATCTTGCTACTATTGCATAGCAAAATTCGTTCCAAAGTTAGTGAACTCATAACGAACAAGCAACAGAAACTCATTACAACAAGAACTCATTATCGTCAGCGAAGCATTATGTACGTCGGTCTTTCCGTTGGATTTGAACTTGGGTTGGAGCAAAAGCTCACACCGCAGCAAGTGCAATACCTGAAACTCCTGCAGTTGACAGGCTTGCAGCTTGAGCAGCATATTCATCAGGAACTCGAAATGAATCCGATGATTGAGGAAGGTTTGCACGAGGATATTGAGTTTGGTGACGATGTGGATGTTCCCGCCGAACCGGATTCTGTTGCTGATGAAATCACCGCCGATACGCCATCTGACGAACTTTCCGCGCTCGATATCTATAACCCCGAGGATGCTAGCAACACTGATGAAAACTCGTGGCAGGATTATATTGAGGATGACGGACATCCTTCAAAATATTCTAACGACGAGGACAATGGTGGCGAGCCAATTCCCATCCAATCTACCAGTACATTTGTAGAAGACCTGATCGACCAAATTCGGATGCTCGACATGACCGAAGAAGAGCAAATTGTGGCGGAAGAAATCCTGTGGAGTGTGGAATCAAGCGGTTATTTACAACGTGAGCTGGAGGAAATTGCCGATGCTGCGAATGAAAAGATTGATGTGCTGAACGAAGAACACTCGAAAGCTGCTTCGCAAGGCATAGCCTTAGAAGCGGACGATAATTATGGTTCATATGCTTATGACGATACAGAGGATTTCACCGACCATATTTCCATTTCATTCCATCCCGCGTCAAGCCGCTCATCAGCAAGCGGCGGGATACCAACATGGCTCCAGCACGTAACGGTAGAGACCGTCGTGGATGTGTTGACGCAAGTACAGACGCTTGACCCGCCGGGCATAGCCGCCCGCGACCTACGCGAGTGCTTATTAGCACAACTTCGGTCACTGTCTAAGTTGAATGCGGGACAACAGCTTGCCCAACAGGTATTGCTCCGCACATATGATGCGTTTAAGATGAAGCATTACGAAGTGATTATGCGTGAACTCAAGGTCACGGAGGAATATTTGCGTGAGGCAATTCGGGCAATTCGCGCACTCAATCCGAAACCGGGCGGAGGCGATACCAGTGCTGGTACAGGCAGCATTATTCCTGACTTTTTCATCTTCTACGACCAAGAAAAACAGGATTTCATCATCCAACTCAACGACAGCCGTGTTCCGAACATTCGCGTGAACAAGATGTACGAGCAGATGAAATCTCAAGTACGCGAAATTGCCAAAAAAGGCATGAAAAGCCAGCGCATGAACAAAGATGCAAAGAAGTTCTTTAAGCAAAAGTACGACGATGCAAAATTCCTTATCCAAGCGCTCAAACAACGTCGCCAGACAATGATCCGCGTGATGACGGCGATCGCATACCGTCAGCGCGAGTTTTTTTTGAAGGGTAAAGATTTTATCCGACCACTGATCTACAAAAACATTGCCGAAGATACGGGCGTGGATATTTCCACCGTCTGCCGCGTGGTGAACAACAAATACACGCAGACGGATTACGGTATTTTTGAATTGCGGTATTTTTTCAGCGAAGGTTTGCCGATGCCCAAAATGCAGCTTGATGAAAACGGCGTTGCTACGAACGGCAGAAGCAATGGCACCGTTGGTTCTACAAATGGCTCTGCGTCCGGTGACGATGACGACGGCATTGATGAAGTATCCACGCGCATCGTGAAGGATAAACTGAAAGAACTCATCGAAAACGAACCCAAAAACAAACCCCTCAGCGACGACAAACTCGCGCAAGAACTCACGAAAATTGGTTTCAACATTGCTCGCCGCACCGTAGCGAAATATCGTGATTTGATGAACATTTCTCCGGCACGCCTACGCCGCGAGTTGTAGATAAGCAGATAAAAGTTGGACAGTCAGCCGCCGCCCGCTTGGGATTGTGGACGACGGTGCGTGAATATATAACAGTTATCCGCCGACTTCTTCGACGGCGGATAATTACAATTTCTTTTAACCAGCAGAACTCACTTCCGTCCACCCACAAGACAAAAAAATGAATATTTTTTAACAACTAATTAACATTTGTTATTATTTGGTAAAAATTGTTCGTAATTTCCTCCCTTCCCAAATACGACTTTGGCAGTCGCATTTTTGTCGTTCCATCAAGTAGGACAATCTCAGTATCGGGACGGGTATCCCGATGTATAATTCATTCTTAATTCATATTCTTCAAGGGTTACGCTGTATGAAGATACGATTACTTCTTTTCAGTGCCGTCATTGCATTCCTCTCTTGTAGTGTGATGATCGCACAGACAGGCACAGTTCGTGGCAAAGTCACGGACAAAAAAACAGGCGAGCCGCTTTCGGGCGCTCGAGTGACGGTTGTGAATACGCAAGAGGCTTTGGAAGATTTGTTGGGTACTGGCTCGCAGAAGGTTGGGCGCGTTACCAACAAAGATGGTGCGTTTGAGATTCCGAATGTGAAACCCGGCAAATACATTGTCCAGAGCCAATACGTGGGCTACAAGGTAGCGGCAGCAAACGTGACGATTGACGCTGGTGGCACAGCAACGGTAGAGTTACGTGTTGTACCAGATGTAAAGGGTTTAGATGAAGTTGTTGTGACGGGTGTGGCTTCGCGCACACAAAAAGCAGTGGCTGAAGTCGCTGTTTCCCGCATTAACGCTACAGACCTAACCGATAGAGTAGGCTATACCAATGCTGGACAGCTTATTTCCGGTAAAGTATCGGGCGTAACCATTACGCCTGCGTCCGGTCAGGTGGGTGGCGGTCTTCGTTTTAATGTCCGTGCTGGCGCGGGCTTGTTGGGCGGCGACCCGACTATTTTTGTGGATGGCGTACGCTATCTCAGCGATAACAGCACTGGTATCGGCGCAGGTGGGCAGCAAGTGAGCCAACTTTCCGACCTGAATCCGGCAGATATTGAAAGCATGGAAATACTTAAAGGCCCTGCTGCTGCTGCGCTATATGGTTCGTCTGGTCAAAACGGCGTGGTATTGATACGAACCAAACACGGTAGAGGGTTGGAAGGTCAAAATGATTTGCGAATCACCTATCAAGGTACGTTTGGCTTTAACAACCCGCACCGTAAAATAACAGCAGACCAGATGGTGTCGTACAACGAAGCAAATGCGCTCTTCCGTCAAGGAAGTATCGTTCAAAACGGCATTAATCTTCAAGGTTCGTCGGGTATTTTTAATTATTACGCCGGGTTTGAAGACCGCCAAGAAAACGGTTTTGTACCCCAAAACTCTCTTTCGCGCCAGTCCGTGCGGCTGAATTTGGAGGCGGTTACATCCAAAAATCTGACGATCAGCGCGAACACAAACTTTACGCTCAACAAAATCTCTCGTCCACAAAACGATAACAACATCTACGGTTGGATGGGCAATACACAGATTTTTTCTCCGTACGCTAATCCAACTGCTACGATCGCAAACCGCACCTACAAAACAAAAGCGGCAGGATTTGGTGGTGATGGTTCGTATCAGTTTACCGACAGCCTTGCAATTGCTGCGGCGGAAAACAACCAAAACGTTACGCGCTTTACCAGTTCGGTGGAGATTTCATACATACCGACCTTTGTTCCGGGTTTAACGCTGCGTGGTGTTGTGGGCTTTGATGCCCGCTCGGTGAGCAATGACACGTTTTTCCCGCCGAATTATTCCTACGGCTCTACGCCAACGGGGCAACGCGAGATATTCAACTTCTCTTCCAACAGGTTGAACTTCGACCTCAGTGCAGCTTACGCAACAAAGTTTGGCGAGATAAATTCCAATACTATTGTGGGGTCGCAAGGAACCAATACAGTGAACAGAAGTGCCTATTTGGGAGCCAACACTTTCCCCACAGAACTTGTGCGCGATATTGGCGCAGGTGCCTCCGCCACACGTAGCGTTAGTGAAACTTTTAGCAATACGCGTGATGCCGGAGTATTTTTCCGCGAGGAATTAAATTTAGAGCAAACCTACTTCCTTTCCGGCGGTTTCCGTTGGGATTTTGCCTCAACCGTCGGCTTGACTGCGCCAAATATCTTTTACCCGCAAGTAAGTGGTATGGTGCGGTTAGATAAATTAGGTGTTCTGCCTGATGTGTTTAACCTCCTGAAAGCCCGCCTTGCGTACGGGCAAACTGGCTCACTACCGGGCTTAACCGATGCCAAAGCATTTCTCTGGCAAGCATCGTCGTCGCCTTATGGTGCCGGTGCTACGCTCAACATTGCTGGCAATCCTGCGATTCAACCAGAGCGTGCGGTGGAGCTTGAGATGGGTCTTGATTTCGAGATTGACAACGCATATGGCGCAGAGCTTACGTACTATATTTCCAACGCAAGCCAGTCGCTTATAAATTTGCCACGCCCGCCATCTACCGGTTTAGGTAATAATCCGTCGAACGTAGCAAGCATTCAAGGTTGGGGATTTGAATCACAATTTTACGCACGTCCTATTCAAGGACAAGAGTTTTCGCTCGACCTGAATCTTATCTTTAACTACGCAGACAACAAAGTGCAAGACCTTGGTTTTGCTGCGGGTGGTCCGGCATTTTTGAACTCCGGCCAGAATTTTTTAATTCCGGGTCAGCGGCGTAGCGAGTTTATGGGCTTGCGTCCGCTTGCACCACGCTTTACTGCGGCTGGTTATTACAGCTACACGGCGGCGGCAGTCGAAACCGATGCAACACGTAATCTTGTGGGGCAGCACCCAGCAACTGGTCCTATTATTGACACAACAGGCGTGGTACGTACACCAACTGGTACTATTGTTGGTTTCCCGATAGCTTCTGCTGCTCCCCTCTATTCGGGTTCATTCTCAGTGGATTTCCGCTTTTTCCGTGACTTTTCGATTCGAGTATTGGCAGAATATTCTCTGGGTGGTTCGGTCTATAACCAAACACGCCAGTTCCACGCAAATCCACTGTACTCGAATTATCCGAAGTACAATGAGTTGGTAACAAAACTTGGTATTTTCGGTTCGGGTGTTCCCGCTACTGCTTCCAATGCCGCTACCGATAGGGGTCCTGCGGCACAGGTTGCTACGGGCAGAGTTCCGGGCGTAGAAGTTCTGACTCCCGGTACGCCGGCGTATCAGCAAGCTGCAGAAGATTTTATGCGCTTACAGCAAAATCTTTCCACGCTTAACGCTTCCAACTACGTAGAAAAAGCTGATTGGCTTCGTCTCCGTGAAGTAAGCGTAACCTACAATGCAACACGTCTTATGAATGATTTGGGGGTTGGTTTGAAAAAATTCACCCTGACTGGTACGGCTAATAACCTTGCGCTCTTTACGAACTATACTGGTCCGGAAGTTGAAATTAACGGTAGCCCTGCTACTGGTCGCCTTCTGGCATCATTGGACTTTTTGACGCAGATGCAGGCAAAAGCATTCAACCTGATAGTCAGCGTTGGATTCTAATTCACTCGAACTACAAATTTACCATGAGGATACAATTACCATGAAACGAAAAGTATTAAGCCTCTTTGCGGTGCTTGTACTCGGGCTGGGAGCTTTTTCCTGTAGCAGCTATGTGCAAGATGTTCAACCGTTACAAAGCGTAATTAACGATAGCCAGTTAGATGACCCAAGCCAATTACTATTTTTGATTCAAGGTGTTCAACGCGAATTTACTCGTTGTTACAGTCAGACTGTAGTATTAGCAGGCGGTTTATCGGATGAATTGGTGTTCGATGCTCGTGTTCCAAACGCGACATTTCCTCAGTTTCAAGAATTAGAGACTGGGCTTGTGCAGTTGGACAATGCTTCTGCAAGCAACAACTGGGCTGTCATGGGTTCGGCACGGTTTGTTTCGGACAACTTGATTACCCGTATTGGGCGGATGCAGTTTCCGGCGGGTTCTGATGCGGTAAAGAAAAATGGTTTGTATAATGCCTACCTTTATGGTGGTATTATTCGCTCTATGTATGCAGCGTATTACGGGTTCACCGAACGTCAAGGTGGCGGTGTTATCAACGGTGGTCCGTTTGTTCCTTCGGCAGCAATGACGGATTCGGCACTCACATACTTAAATTTGGCACTACAAAATGCAGCAACCGACGTGCAACGCCGCCAAATCAATACTATGATTGCAAAAGTCAATTTGGTGGACAAACGGTATTCGCCAGCCCGCACTGCGGCGCAAAGCGGTCTGAAACAAGGTGATGCTGCGCTCACTTCTTTGTATGAGGATGCAACCATCCCTTCGCGCTGGTACTTTGATGCCGGCAGAGGACGTGCACAGTTGATCCCTGACGCACGGTATGCGGCATATCTAAAAGCAGACCCGGCAGAAGGCGTTGCAACACCTGGTGTTGTTGCTGGCGGTGCGTTCACAACAAGTACAACCGACCTTGAACTTGCAAACATCGCAAACACGCGTCGTATAGCGCTGCTTGGTCCTTTCACAACGTCAGGCTTTACGTATCACGTTCAATCAAAATTCCCGAACCAAGCATCACCGTCGCCGATAGTAACATGGCAGGAAAACGAACTGATGCTTGCAGAGTTGGGTTTACGTGTGGGTAATGATGCTGCGGGCGCGTTGGTGAATGTGAACAACGTCCGAAAGTTTTACAAGCTTGCTGAACGCACGGAAACAACGCTTGATTCCGTCTATATTGAGCGTGATAAAACCTTGTTTGGTATGGGTACACGTCTGTCCGACCAACGCCGTTTCGATAAATGGCATTTGGGGGCAAGCACATGGCAGTATTTGCCTATTGGTCAGCCAGAACGGAATGCCAATCCTAACTTAAAAGGCAATTAACGTTCGACGGAATACATTGATTTTTAAGCCCGATGCGACCTGTTCGCATCGGGCTTTTTTTGCTATATTGCATTGTAGTTCAAATTGAAGTTTATATCAATATTTGGCTCTTTGAAAAAAAAAAGCACTTCCAGATGCAAATCTGAAAGTGCTGGTAGCGAGATTGTATTTGTGAACTAAACCCCACCCCAGCAATATGCTGACCTTCGCGCGTTTCGCCAAACTATTTTTTCGGCGACACGCAAACGGCACGATGCCGCATTGAACCTCATTGATGCTCTGTTAGAGCGTCCCAAACCGCGCAATATTGCCGAACTAAGCCTCAGTCCGCATTGTCCGCGTCAGTGGTCAAGCCTCTACGATGCTGTTGAAGAGGCTGTTCTTGATACCAACACTCTGGAGGCAACCTATACGCACTACGCTCTCAAGGATTGGCAGGAGCATGGGCAGCTCCAAGCACACGGCTTGCCGTGTATGGTCGTCGTTGGTGATGCCAGCGTGGTGCGGCGCAGTTCGTGTCGTACCGTTGATGGCTTGCGGTATTGCCATACCCAAACATATGAGGTCAATGGTGGCGGCATCGTTGCGGGGCATCAATACCAGCTTTTGCGGTATGTGTCTGAACCCCACAGTTCATGGGCAATGCCATTGGCGAATGACCTTTGAGCAAGCATGACACCCAAGTCAGTCTTGGCGCAGAACAGCTTCAACGATTGTCGGCAGCACTCGGCGCAGATACGCCTTGTCTGTCTGTCTTCGGCGGTGCTTTTGGATGCGCTTCGTTTTTATCGGTCACCCAGCATCAGCGATGTGGCGTGGTAGCTCGCATGCGCCACGACCGCACGTTGTTCCATCCGCCTGCCGATGACCCGCGCGTAAAGGGCGCGGCGCACCGGCGGTCTATGGAGAGCGCTTCGATTGCGATGATGCTACAACATGGTCATGCATCGCCGATTGCTGCTCTTTCACCGATGCCCGTCATGGAACAGTCATTCTCCAACGGTGGAACGGCTTGCGGATGCGTCCGCCAGCCAATGATATCGAGCATCGGCATCGCCGCCAAGCGCCATTAACCGTCGATGTTCTGCGCTGCATCACGCATCAAGGAACACCCAAGCGGCGAGTTATCTGGCTGGTGTTGCAGCAAAACGCCATTGCTGATGCGATATGGTCGCAAACGCAAGGACTCTGGAGAGCCTTTGATGCGCGTCCCAGCATCGAAGCCAGTATCAAAGTCTCGAAGCAGGAATGCTCGTGGACAATGCCGCAGACCTTCACGGCGAAGGCTGCCGATACGTGGACACATCTGACAGAGATTGCCTTCTGGCATCTGTTTCTTGCCCGCAAGCACGACCGAATGATCCGCTTCGGATGGCAGAAAGCCGATGCGCCCATAACGCCCCGACGGGTGCGACAGAACATCTCCGCGATTTTGTTTGCTGTTGGCTCACCGTCGGCGCTTCCACGACCACGAGGTAATTCCGTCGGGTGGGAAAAAGGGCGACCACGAAGCAAACGAAAACGGTGCCCGGTCATCTACAAAACCAAAAAAGCTGTACCATGAACCGAAATCAATCACCGAATGTGCCAATACACCTGACTCCATTTGATGTCGAGCGGGCGGATTTTGTCTAAACTTCAAATAACATTACGCCAAAGAAAATCATTCTTGCGAATGTAAGGTTCAATATAATTCTTTCGACTACCCTTGAAAAAAGTAGATGAAAGAGATAAATACTTGGTAGTGGTACAAAGTACATGATTTACTGTATATTGGCAGAAATATTGTGCGTTATTCATCCTTAAAAACCTTTCCCATGATAACCGAAACGCTTGTTCATTGCTGCACTAAATGTGGCAGTTCCCATATCGTCCTCAAT
>JANYIG010000166.1 GCA_025358765.1 Candidatus Kapaibacterium sp. | reverse complement strand
CGTTGCCGGTGCGGTCGGTGAAACCGAAAATTTTCACGGTGGAACGCTCCGCAACGCGCTTTTTTACGTAATCAACAATGTGCTGGTTTGCTGGTGAAAGCTCGCTTTTGGCAAAATCGAATAAAATTAAACTGTAGCGGTCTATCAATTTCTGGCTTGTACGCTCGCTTGTAGTGGTATTCGCCAGCATATTGATGCGGACTTGCCGCAACAAAATCGCTTGTGGTGGCGTGACCATGCGTTTTCCAGCAGCATCTTCGACGGAAAGCTCGTATTCAAGCGCCCCGTCGGGTTTAATAGCCGCAATATCGTGTTCGTCCATATTCCAATCCAACACAGGTGGCACCGCTCCCTGCCCGCGAAATTCTTTGAGTGTTTCGCCGCTCTGCCGCACGGAAACACGCCATTCCTTCACGATGTTCATGCTGTTGGTGCCAGTGCCGTTCTCCACTTCAACGGTTGGACGCAGTCGTAACACGCTCGGCAGCGTTGTTCGCACGGTATCGTGCAACAATAACGGCTCTAAAATCTGCGGCGTGTCGGCGGAAATCTCTGCACGGCGGTTTTCGCGGATTTTATCTGGTTCTTCTATCGGCAGAGAGGGTTTGGCGGGAAGCCCGCGCGCCTCGACCAGCAACCGTGCAGGCTCAATGCCCCACACATCGGTCAAATAATTTTTCAGCGCCATAGCACGTTGTCGCGCTATACTCTCGTCCGAAGCGCTCCCCATCTGGCTTTCCAAGCGTTGCTCCAACGAAATACCATCAATACAACCCGTGAGCGTTAATTTCGCCTTCGGATACAATCTCAAGCGCTGTCCGACGATGTTCAACACGTGATAATACGGATGCCGTGCGGGTTCGAGCGTTTCGTTGTCTGCAAGTTTGTCGGCATTAAACGTACGAGTTTCGGCGCGTGTGAGGGCGGCATAGCGCGAAGGCACTGTGGAACTGGCTTCTTTGTCGAAAAACACGTAGGGCAACAACGGGCGCAGACTACGGGCAAGCATCGTTTGCACACGGAGCAGCAGTTCCGGCGTTTCTCCCCCGTCTGACTGTACGCCTGTAGCCGTGATAGTCAGTTTTAGCACCGCTTCTTTTTTTGCAATGTCTTTTATTACGGTATCTTTTTTCAGCGGCGGCGGCACGTGCGATGGCTCCGGCGGTTCCTCGCGGCGAGGTATTGGGGAAAATTTCACGGCAATTCCCGCCGAAAATTGGTTCATTTTCCATGCTACATCCCGTGCAACGCCCGTCACACCAAGTGCAGTAGAAATCTCTGGTGAAAGTATCAACGAACCGTTTGCTGTAAGTGGAATATCATAACCAAGCCGCACAATCGCGCTGAGGTTCAGGTTTTGTACGCCCGGAATCGTGCCGGATTGGACGTTCCGAACACGGTCGAACGTGGTCGTAAATCCGCCAAAGTCCGGCGAAACCTGCGTTTCTTGATAATTTAATGTTTTTTGCAGCACCCACGCCGCACGAAAGCCCGCCGACAGCATCAATCCACCCGCCGGATTCCACCCCATCGTTGGTTCAAGCCCTACAGACGCAAGTCGCGTTTGATACCGATGCTCAAACACCGCATCCACACTGGATTGCAAGTCTGGCGCGAGAACACGGTTGACGCTTTGTGTTGTCAATGTTGCATTGTGCTGAACATAACTTCCTCGTAATCCCAACCAGAGCGCCCGCACAAGCGGAACCTCAAGCAATGCACCTGCGTTAAAACCACTGCCCGCGCCGCGTGTGAAGTTTGGCGGCGCGTAAATGCTTTGGGAAGCTGTTGCCGGGATGAATACCGGAAAGCCTTCTAACGAAGGGAAATCTGCCGTGTGTTGGTTCAAACCATACCCACCAACAACGCCAAAACGTAGTGATGGCAGTGGTTGTGGGGTTTGTGAAAAACTCGTCCGCGCCAATGTGACGAGTAAAAATAGCGCCAGAAACCAACAACAAATACCATTCATTCTTTTCTTCATTCTTTTCTCCATTCTTTTCTCTCGCACCCTTTCAGCGAATAACATTGATACGAGCCGTTTGTATGCCATCCACACTTTGTACCTCCACCATATAAACACCCGATGCAAGACCTGATGTATTCAACACGACCGCCTGCTCACCCTCGCCCATAACACCCGCCATTACTTGCATACGGCGACCATACACATCCACGAGCGTTACGCTAACGTTTGTTGCGCGATTCACGTTTAATACTATCGAGGCTTCGGCACTCGTCGGGTTCGGCGCTATGGATTTCAGCGTCACCGCCGGAACGTAAAACAGCCGCACTCCACCGGCGTAGTTCAAACCGATCGTCTGATAACGGCTCTGAGCGCCCGTCAACAACACGCCGCCCACGCGAAGGCTATCTACACGCAACGTCGTTACGGAATCATTCCCCAACAAACCGCGTAGTTTCAGGCGCAGAAGTGGTTCGTTTTCGTCGGTCGTTGTTATAGGAACCGCAAACCGCAGCACCCGTGCGCCTTTGTCAATGGTGCTGGAGACGGGCATCGGCGCAAGCACTTCGACGAGCGTTGTATTGCCGACGCGCAGCATAAACGTTGCCGTCGTACCAGCCTCGATGCCGCCACGTTTGCGGAGATACACCGGAACCTCCGTTTCCAAACTCGGTGCAAGTTGTATTTGTTCTTGAAGCACCGCCTCACCCGTTACCACCCGCGCCGCAAGCTGCAACGGTGCCTCACGACCGCAGGAATCCTTGAACGTAGCGGTTGCAGCATAAACACCACCACGATTGCCCACCAAACGAGCATCGAAGCGCATTCGCACCGTCGAACGACCGCCGGCTGGTGTTGGGTTCGGTGTGACATCTTGTACGGCAAACACGCCATTCTCACCAAACGCCGCCGGAAGCAACCAGCGTTGTTCTATTGTCCCCGTGTTTATGAGCGTGAAGGTCGCTTCTATGCTACTGTTCGCACCGAGAGCGGGAAATTCAAGTCGTTCGCGGTCAAGCCGAATGCCGGAGGAATCTTTTTGCACGGTGAGCCGCACGTCTATCGTAGGACGATCTGCCGCGTTTGATTCTATGCGGAGTGTGAAGGTTTTTGTTCCCGTCGTTTTGGGTCGTAGCTCAAGGCAAACGCTGTCCACCGCATTCGGCGTTATGCGGACAGGTTGGCACGGTATTCGTACTTCTGTATTTCCGTCATCGAGTACCTTCACAGAGCGCACCAACACGTCGTCCGTTCCCGTGTTTTGCAAACGCAGCGTGAGGTTTTGTGCAGACAAACACAGAAGTCGCAACGCCGTATCACGAACTGCCGCCAGACGTGGCTGTTTCTGCACCACAGCGTTTAGCGTGAGCGGCAATGCTTGGTTGCACTCTTGCGCCGAGAGCAAATAGAGCTTCGTTGCCGACAACCCCGCTTTCCCGCCCGCAAAGCGCACTATCACTTGTGATTGACCACCACGCGGCAAAATTTGCGGCGTTATCCGCTCTATCGTAAAATTCTCGTCAACCGCGATGGGTGCTTGCGTCCAGCGAATATCGCGCGTTCCCGTGTTCGTCACCACCAACGTGTCGCGCAATGCCGTGTTTTCTTGCACCGTCGTAAAATTCGCCTGCGTTTTTGATGCCGTAAACGACACGCGCTCTTTGCGACCACGCAATACTACCTCGAACGTGCTGTCAGCACTGGCATTGGAGGCATTTGAGCGAATTTTCATCCGCGCCTCGCGCAAACCCGTATCAAGTGGTTGAAACTTCACACGGAGAAAGGTTTGAGAGGCAACGGAGCCGTCGAATGCTGGAAGCCGTAACATTTGCGTCACATCCGTCAACAAAGAAAAATCCTCCTTGTTCGAGCCGCTAAAGCTCACATCGGTAATAACAAGCTCGCGCCCGCCAACATTGCGGATGGATACAGGCACGGTAAACGCTGTCTCGCAAAGCAGTTCGCCAAACGCCACAGGGTTGTCCACCTCTATGATGGGAAGCGGCTTCTGGATGCTTGCGTTTACGGTGAGCGTTCGGGCGTTCCCACAAGTGTCGCGGAACGCAAAAAAATTGCTCCGCGTTTCACCGCCCTTACCCGCCAATACCCGCACCGTCACAAGCGACGAACCTCCGGCGGGCGTTGGGTTCGGCACAATGTTTTCCAACACAATACCTTTTGCCGTGTCCGGTTTCCACAAATTTAAATCCCACCAAAGCGGCAAGGTTCCTTTGTTTTGAAGGGTAGTTGTTCGCGTCACGGTTGTGCCTATCGTTACATCATTCACGACGATTGCCGTGGTGCTGAGTTCAAACAACGCCGTTTTTTTATCGGCATTGAGCGTTATTGCGAAGCGAGGGTTTATCGGGTCGTCGGAAACAATGACAAGTTGTGCCGACGTAGAACCATCACGCAAAGCCGTAAACCGCACGGGTACAAGCGCGGAGTCACCGCCTTTGATGCTGCTCGGCGCACCTTGCAGCATCGTAAAACCTGTTGTATTGCCGCCTCCTGTAGCGCCGCCTTCAATCGTCATACTTCCAATCGTCAGCGCTTGCCCGCCCGTGTTGCGGACGGTGAGTGTTGTATCCTTGCGGTCAGTACAAATCAGCGTTCCGAAATCGAGCGGTTTGTTCACGGCAATCACCGCCGGACGGAGCGCCACCACTACTTCCAAAAGGATATTCGCCGTGCGACTGCCACAGTTAAAAAACGGGATTGCCCCTTGATAGGTCGTAAGATTTTTACCGCCCTTAAACCGCACGGTGAACAACGATTGACCGCCCACAGGCGTGGGATACGGCTCCACGCTTTCTATCACAAAGTCCGCCGTTGCGCCGATCGTTAAATCCCATACAAGCGGTATTGTTCCGGTGTTTGTCATGGTGAACGACGCTGTTGTAGCGGTGTTTGGCGGTACTTCGCCGAAGTTCAGACGCAGCGCGGATGCTTGAAAACCAACCACGTCCTTTTGTCCGGTTAAGGTGATTGTTTGGGTTGTGGCGTTATCGGCTGTGGAGGTTATCACAAGCTGTGCCGTGCGGGTGCCGGTAGTTGTTGGGACAAACCGAACCGTCACGCTATCCGTACCGCCGGCAGCAATCAACGAGGGTTGTTGCACAATGATAAAATCTGAAGCATGGATGCCCTGCAATTCCACACTGCCAATACTAATCGTTTTTGTGCCAACGTTTTGAAGGGCAATCGTTTGTGTAGTACTGGTTTCGCATAGAAGTTTGGGGAACGAGATGGCGCTTGGGGTAACAAGATTGCTGGTACTACGGATGAAAAAAAGCGCATCGGAGACATCGCTGCTGCAAGCGCCGGGAGGGATGGTGTAGACAACTGCAACATCAGCATAATTATTGAGAATATGCTTGCCGTCAGGGCTCCATTGAATACTTGACCGACGATTACTAAGAAAAATATCATTATTATGGTTGGTGGATATCACTTCTAAAAGACATCCCGTATTGGCATCCCAAATACCAATTTTTGTGGGGTCATCTGCTAAATACGATGCAACCTTTGTTCCATCTGGATTCCAAAAATATTTATTGCTATCATAGCCAAGATTATATATCTCACCGGAGACAAAGGCTGGACCATTGACACCAGACACATAATAAGGGTTCGACCCAAACTGTTGTAACAATACGGTTATTTTGCCAGTCTTCACATCTATAATTTTGCCTATAGCCTTATCAATTTCTGTCTTGCCTTCCACCGTTCGATAATCTGAAGAAACAATAAGTTTGGCTCCGTCTGGACTCCATGATAGCCATAAATCGGCTGCGTAATCACGCAAATCAATCTGTTGAATTATACTACCAGTCCATGAATTAATCATATTTATAACAATTTTATTTTTACCATCTATCAATGCGTTTGATACAAAGGCAATGAGAGAATCATTTGGCGACCAAAATTCAGTCGAAATGCCAATCATGTTTGATGATATTGTCTGAACTACCAAACCAGTTTCCGTATTTCGTATCGTGGGTGTCTGACCAGGACAGTAAGTAATATACCGTTGTCCATCATTGCTCACACTGCCGTAATAACCACTACCAGCAACATTCCCGCACAACGAAAAATGATGCCCAGTTGAAACGGAAAAAGACACAGTTTCACGGACATTGCTGCGTACCATTGTTGTTGAAATATCCCATGTTAATCGCCGTATATTTGAGCTATCATACCAAATAGTGTTTCCGGATACATTCAAATAAATTTCTGTATAGATAGCTGAAATTGTGGTGCCATCGGGATACCAATGCATATTCGCAAACTCAAACTGTTGTGGTTTACCTATGTGAAGCACCTGCATTTGCCCCAAAAGAGTACCAGTTGACGTTTCAAAGATGCCCAACGTCGTATCATTCAACTGGTTTACGAATCGTCTTCCATCAGGACTCCATGCTTTACTATTACCATTGCTATAATTTGTACCCGGATAGCCATAACCATAAAAATTAGAAAGATTTACATCAGCATACTTAACTGGTGGCAAATCATACAATATCGCCCCGCTGATTGCATCCTGCACGCGGGTATAGACTCGGTACGAAACGGCAGCTTGATTCGTATTGCCAACCCTTGTATGCGTAATAATCAATTTACCATCAGGACTATACTCACTCGATGAATAATATCTTTGACCGCCAGTAAAGGCAGACGCGCTCATATTCACGGGTGCGGTTTGGGAAGTCACATCTTTGGGGAACGACACCCGCACAAGGCACGAGTCGCTCTCTGGGGCGGGAACGGGTTTCCAACGGTAGCTCAAACCTGCTGCTTTGGCAAAGAACTTCCACGTTGTGCCGCCGTCAAGACTGTATTCCAAATACATCATATCAGCGGCGTTCACGCCTGTCCATTTCACGATGTATTCACCCGTGACGGGAAGCAATTCCCCGCCATTGGGCTGAAGCAGGCGTAGTTGGGCTACAGCAGGAGAACAGAGGTTTGCGGCAAAAATACATAAGGCGCAAAAGAAAAAAACGCGGTAATGCTGGTGGTGCATGGCAGTTGGGTGTATATGTGGTAGTTGTGATGGAATTATGATGGGTTGAACTTTAGATAAATTCCTGAAAACCGCATCAAACCTTACACGCAAGAACCCCACTCAATCTCCCCTTATAAGGGGAGAAGCAAGACGCAACACGTCTTCGTGGCGGCTTGCAGAGGGGTGATGCGCTTGTGGATGGTCAAGGTTATCTAAACTTAAAGATGGAGTTATGGAACATCAAATATCGAACTTCAACCATTGTGGTACGCCAAAATACATTTTTTTGTGCGATTGCCAAACCCCCGCAATCCATTTTTCCTTGTCCGTACAGCAAAATGGTTGTACTTTTTAGGTTGTTTATGCTAACATTCCGTCTTGGCAACCAAGCTCAAAACCATGATAACCATACAACCAACAATGAACACAGAGCAGATTGAGCGCATTGAACACATCGCCAAACGCCTTGCCACCGCAACCCGTGTGACAGTGCTGACGGGAGCGGGCATATCTGCTGAAAGTGGCGTGGCGACGTTCCGCGACCCAAATGGCATTTGGACGAAATTCAAACCCGAAGAACTTGCCAGCATGGACGGCTTTCTAAAAAATCCGAACCTCGTATGGCAGTGGTATCAAGGTCGGCGCGATGTTTTGGAAAAAGTTGTACCGAACCCCGGACACACAGCACTTGCAGAGCTTCAACGTTGGTTGGAAACACGTGGAGGTCGCCTCACGCTTGCCACGCAAAACGTTGACCGCCTGCATCACCGCGCTGGAAGCACCGATGTGTTGGAACTCCACGGCAATATCGTGGAAAACTACTGTTCTCGGTGCCGCAAACCCCATGAGTACGTTTTTTCGGACAATCCCGACCAACGAGAGCCGCCGCGCTGCACGTACTGTGGCGGACAAATTCGCCCTGCTGTGGTGTGGTTTGGCGAACTGCTTCCGGTGGACGTGCTTGCCGCCGCAGAAGCCGCTTCGGAGCAGTGTGATGTGTTTTTCAGCATCGGCACATCCGCCGAGGTCTATCCTGCCGCTGGACTGCCGATTGTTGCTAAACGCAACGGTGCTTTTTTGGTAGAAATCAACCCGAAC
>JANYIG010000151.1 GCA_025358765.1 Candidatus Kapaibacterium sp. | reverse complement strand
GTGACGCTCTCTGAAGGCAAATTCGTGTATGTGCGCGGCGTGAGTGAACGCTACAATAGCACAACGCTCAACGGTGCTGGTTTGAGTTCCACCGAACCAGATAAAAAAGCATTTGCCTTCGATATGTTTCCCGCCGAATTTCTTCAAAATGCAAACGTCGCAAAGTCCTTTACGCCCGATTTACCGGGCAATTTCGTGGGCGGTTTGGTACAATTAAACACGATTGATTTCCCAGAAGCATTTGCCATTCGCGTCAATGTTTCCAGTTCGTTTAATGATAATGTTACTTTCAAAAGCAATAATTTCCAAAGCTATGAAGGCGGCGGACGCGACTGGCTTGGGATGGATGACGGCACACGAGCGCTCCCCGCAAATATCCCCGCCAATCGCTATGAAATGGACAAACTCAGCAGTCAAGCAAA
Organism: Candidatus Kapaibacterium sp.; assembly: GCA_025358765.1. GTDB lineage: Bacteria > Bacteroidota > Ignavibacteria > Kapaibacteriales > UBA4661 > JANYIG01. Next base: position 3,121 of record JANYIG010000151.1, on the reverse strand, counting down.
ATCCTTTTTTAAAGGGGGGAATACTGCTAATCAAAGCGACGCAGAGCGGTGGGCAAGTCTTGGACAAGCGTTTAACAGCTCCACGTGGAAACGTAATACCATGACAGCAGCCCCCAACACGGGGTTTGGCGTATCTTTTAGTAATATCTTCAACGTTGCCGACAACGATTTTGGCATTATCGCTTCGCTGACCTATAGCAATGCCTATTCCATCAATCTAATGGAACGTCTTGCTAATGGCGGCTACAATGATGGTTTGAAAGATTTTTCGACAAAGTTCAAATTTGAGGGTACTCAGTCAACACGAAGCGTGAATTGGGGCGGGCTGTTAAATCTGGCATACAAATTAGGTGGTAGCAATTCTATTAGCCTAAAAAACATCTATAACCGCTCCAGTGATGATGAAGTGATTTTCCTTGAAGGTTTTGATGACCTCCCCAAGGACGTTCGGTTAGTAAGTTATCAATTTGTTCAAAAAGAACTTATCTCCACGCAATTAAGCGGTGAACATACGGTCGGCGAAGGCACAAACCTTCTTTTTGACTGGCGCTTAGGTTATTCCCGCTCCACCCGTGATGAGCCAGATTTCCGCCGCCTACGCTACTCACGTGATAGAGGCACAAACGACCCTTACGTTGCCGATATATCACCACTCCAGCAAGGTGACGGTACGCAGGCGGGGCGTTTTTTCTCGAATCTCAAAGAAAATGTTGTTACCGGAGGTGCAAATATTACCCTTCCTCTTAACCAGAACCAAATCAAACTCAAAGGTGGCGTGTTTTTCGAGAATAGAAATCGTGATTTCACTGCTCGTTCCTTCACGATTATCCAGTCGCATGTTGTTACAAACGGCGCTTACTTAAACGATAATATTCTTACGTCTGACCCCGCTGCGATTTTCAAAGCGAGCAATTTTGGACGTGATGGTTTGGGTATTTCCGAAGATTCCAAACCAACGGATTCTTACACGGCGAAAGAACAATTATACGCTGGTTTTGCGATGATAGAAACTCCCTTTACCATTGGTGATAGCGAGTGGCGTTTTGTTGGCGGATTACGAGTTGAAAGCAATTCGCAAAACCTGACGAGTCCATACAGCTTCAAACCCAATAGCAATACCCCTGATAGCCTTATCGCTACTGACCGCAGCACATTAGACCTTTTACCATCGTTAAATTTGCTCTATAAAATCTCGACCGCAACAAATCTGCGTTTTTCTGCGTCGCAAACCCTCACACGACCTACGTTGCGTGAAATTGCGCCGTTCTCGTTCTACGATTTCCAAACGCTTTCTGTTGTACGGGGTAATCCAACCTTAAAACGAGCGCTCATCAAAAACTTTGATATGCGTTATGAAATCTTCCCTGAAGCAGGCGAGGTCATCTCTGTAGGTGCGTTCTACAAAATCTTCACCGATGCTATTGAAAATACGATTACTCCGACATCAAGCGGCGTTGAAAAAAGTTTTGCGAATGCCGAAGGCAATGCAACGAATTATGGTGTTGAATTTGAGCTTCGCAAAGGGCTTGCATTCCTTAGTTCGGATTTGAGCAATTTCCTTTTTAATGCAAATCTTGCGCTTGTCAGTTCTGATATTACCGTAAAGCAAGGAACAAAGGTTCAGCCATCCCGCTCAATGCAAGGACAGTCGCCCTATTCACTGAATATCGGCATTTATTTCACCGACCCGAATGCCAAAACAAGCATCAACGTCGCGTATAACATCTCTGGTAAAAAGATTGCCGAAGTTGGTTTGGCAGGGAGTTGGAATGAGGGTTCACTTAGTTCGCACACGTATGAACTCCCCCGCAGCGTAATTGATGTATCGGTTATCCAACCTTTGTTTGAGAATGCTTTTGAAATCAAATTCGCCGTTCGTGATTTACTCAATATGGCACAGGTTCGTGAGCAATTTGGCAAACAGATAGAATCCAACGTTCGTGGGCGCAATTTTAATCTTTCATTCGCGTATCGTTTCCGGTAAATATTCAGACGGTTGTTTTTCAGCAACTATGCAATCAAGGGCGAATGTTGGGGTTTCAACATTCGCCTTTTTTATGAAGGTTGGCAGTTGTATTACGAGTATTTAACACCGACGTAATATCCACGTAATACCCCCGATGTAAGTTTGCGCGTCGATAATATGCACAATAAGAACAATCAGCATCTCAAAAATCAATATCATCCTGTTTTTTTCATCATCATGGAGTTTTTTCTATGAAATATGTTCTCTCCTTTGTCCTTGTCGCACTTCTCGGTGTTGGTGTTGTTACCGCGCAAACGCCAACAACAGCAACAACGAGCGCAAAATTGACCTTCCCTGCGGGCGGTGAGTCGTTCCGCGTAGGTACGTCGCAAAATCTGAACTGGGATATTTCCGTAAGCCCAGAATTTACGCGCTACGTTTTCCAATTTGGTACGTCGCCGAATGGTCCGTGGACGGATTTGGATCTTCCAACGGTTCCCAACGTTATTATTAATGGCGTTTCTACAACGTACAAAAATACCTACGTTATGGATGCTGCTACCCGCCCTGCTGGTCAAGTTGGCGGTCGTGGCACCTACGCATTTGGTTTTCGCGTTCCAAACGTACCAACTGCAACGGGCTATGTTCGCATGGTGCTTGTGAAACAGGATGGCACACGCGACACAACCGTTACCTCACGCAACGCAACATTGTTTACAGTAACGCAGCCACCAGCAGCTACAACGGTGGATTCCACATTAAGCGGCAATATTACGGGAACCGTGACGTTGAGCAAAAGCAAGATTTACGGTTTGAAGGGTTTCGTGTGGGTGCAAGACGGCGGCGTATTGCGGATTAACCCCGGAACAGTGATTGTCGGTGATGCTCCGGGTACAAACTCTGCGCTCACTATCAATCGTGGCGGAAAAATTTATGCTCAAGGTACGCCAACGCAACCGATTATCTTCACCAGCGCGGCTCCTGCTGGTCAGCGTGCTCGTGGCGATTGGGGTGGTTTGCTTATCATGGGTCGTGCTCGCATCAACAATCCGGGTGGCGAAACCATCATGGAAGGTTTTCCTGACGATCCGATTAACGCTCGTTTTGGTGGCACGAACGACAACGATAGCAGTGGCGTGTTGAGCTATGTTCGCT
>JANYIG010000148.1 GCA_025358765.1 Candidatus Kapaibacterium sp. | reverse complement strand
TTGATAGTTTTTGCCTTTGGGTAGCCAGTGATAGTTTTTGTTTCAAGGCGGTATTTGTTCAAATCCTCCACGTTGATGCCTTTCGGATTGACAACAGCGCCATCCCACTCTACGATGCCCGTTATCACTGCGCCCTGCTCTTGCAGGAATTTCGCCGCGTAGTATCCCACATTCCCAAAACCTTGTACAATCACGGTTTTGCCTTCCAAACCCGTTGTGAGCTTCAGTTTTTTCATATCCGTCTTATCAGCAAGCGTTTGGCGAAGCCCGAACATCACACCCCGTCCCGTAGCCTCGCGGCGACCACGCACACCACCTTGAGCAATCGGTTTACCCGTAACGCAACCAAGCGCGTTAATATCGCTCGTGCCGGCAAATGCCAAGTACGTATCAGCTATCCACGCCATTTCGCGCTCGCCCGTGCCATAATCCGGAGCCGGAACATCCACTGCCGGACCGATGAAGTTTTTGTGAATCAACTCTGACGTATAACGACGCGTGACGCGCTCCAATTCTTCCTCGTTGAACTCACGAGGGTTGATTTTGATGCCGCCCTTCGCCCCGCCAAACGGCACGTGAACAATAGCGCATTTGTAGGTCATGAGCGCAGCCAATGCCATCACTTCGTCTTGGTCAACAAGCTCGCTGTAGCGAATACCACCTTTGGTCGGGAGTTTGTGGTGACTGTGCTCAACGCGCCATGCCTGAATCACTTTAATTCCGCCTCGAAAGCGAATTGGAAAATTGAAGTGATAGACCGAATTACACGCACGAATCTGTTCTGCAAGCCCCTGTGACAGATCTAACGCGGCGATTGCTTTGTCAAAATTTTTATCAACCGATTGGAAAAAGGGAACTGGATGCGAGATTGAATCATGCTTCGCAGTGCCATTAACAGCCCCATTTTTTGGGGCTTTGATAGATTTTGCTACAACCTTTGTGGAGGTTTTGGTAGCCGTTTTTACTGTTGCCATTATTGGTACTCCATTCCTGTAAAAAGTTCTCGAAAATTCATTTGTCGATATGGTTGTCAATCATTATTCGCGCCGCCATACTCCTCAATATGCAGCACGAACGAGGGTGAAAATTTCCCTCTACGGATACCGAGATTTCCTTACCATAACTCTCCCCCCAATTAGAACACTACGAACGAATAACTTCCAGTACTGAAGCGGCATCAAGCGGAACTTCCCGCTGCTCACTGGTTGCCATTGTTTTGATACTTACGTTGTTATTTTGGCGCTCTGCTTCGCCAATAATTGCCACAAAACGAACACCCGTGCGGTCTGCATCCCGCATCTGTGCTTTGAACGAACGCCGCAACACATCAGTGACTACGCTTGCACCCTGAGCGCGAAGGTTATGTGCCAACGTCATTGCCACCAGACGCGATTCGTCGTCCAAACCAATCACATACACATCGCTTGTCGAAATGTTTTCAGGCAATTTTCTCTCTTCCTCCAACAACAACATTAACCGCTCTACACCAAATGCAAAGCCGATGCCGGGCGTTGGTTTGCCGCCTAATTCCTCGAATAACCCGTCGTATCTGCCACCGCCGCCAATGGCGTTTTGGGAGCCAAGTCGCGTCGTCACAAACTCAAATGCCGTGTGGCAGTAATAATCAAGCCCGCGCACAAGTTTTGTGTTTATAGTAAACGGAATCCCGACAGCGCCAAGCATAGTTTGCACAGATTCAAAATACGCACGACTTTCTGCGTCCAAATATTCCACCAAAAGTGGTGCGGTTTTAACGAACGGTGCATCTTCTGGGTGTTTAGAATCCAAGATGCGGAGCGGGTTACGTTCGAGACGCTGCTGACTGTCGTGCGAAAGGTTGTCGCTGTGCGGTCGAAAATGGTTCAGCAACACCTCGCGGTACGCAGCGCGGCTTGCAGCGTTACCAAGCGAATTTATTTGCAGTTCAAACGCCTCTAACCCAAGCTCGTTTAATATGCGGTATGCCAATGCAATAATTTCCACGTCGCTTTCAGGAAACGCAGAGCCAAGTAATTCAGCATCGAACTGATGAAACTGGCGATACCGACCTTTCTGCGGGCGTTCCTGACGAAACATTGCTCCGTAGCACCACAACCGTGGGGATGGGTTTTTCTCGACAAGTGTATGCTCAATTACCGCACGAATGATGCCTGCCGTTGCTTCCGGGCGCAGCGTGAGCGAATCCTTGCCCATGTCAAGGAATGTGTACATTTCCTTGCTCACCACGTCGGTTGTTTCGCCAATGCCTCGTGCGAACAGTTCCGTAGCCTCAAAAATCGGTGTGCGAATCTCTTGAAACCCAAACGCCTCAGCAACGCGACGAAATACATCCTCTACCATCCGCCACTGAGCGCTTTCGACGGGTAAAATGTCTTTTGTTCCTCGAACAGATTGAATCGTTTTTGTCATTGGTCAGGAGTTATGTAGTCATTGGTTATTAGACATTGGTCACGAGTTACTTCGTCATTGGTCATGAGACATTGGTCATTTGGTGGGGCATCCAATCATCGCGTGCTGAACAAAAATCAACCAATGACTAATGACCAATCAACCAATGACCAATCAACTAATGACCAATCAACCAATGACAAACGTAATCTTCAAACGTCTAATTTCTGCATTTCTTCTTCGTTAATCAAATCCATCACCTCGACGGCAGTATCGGCGCTAAGGAGTTTGTGACGAAAATCGTCGCTATTCATCAATCGTGAAACACGGCTCAAAAGGCGTAAATGCGCCCCCACAGCGTTTTCTTGCCCCAACAGCATAAAAATAATATTCACCGGTTGATTGTCCAATGCCTGAAATTCTATCGGCTCGTCGAGCATGATAAGTGCTCCGGCTGGCTTTTGGACGGCATCGGTCTTTGCATGCGGAAACGCAAACCCTTTGCCCACTCCGGTGGACATGATTTTTTCGCGCTCAAAAATGAGCGTCTGAACCTTGTCAATATCGGCAATAACACCCCGTTTGCCAAGCATATCCAACATGTACATCAGGGCATCGTGCTTATTGTGCACATCACAATGCACCGCAACCGACGATGACGCAAGAACGTCGCAAACACGCATAAATTTTCTATGGAATTGATAGCGAATAGCTGAGAATTAGGAATTAAAAATTAAGAATTAAGAATTGACAGTCCATACAGGGCAAATACCTGCAAAGCATTGTTTTTTTGCCTGCATTCCCAATTCTTAATTCGTAATTAGCTTAACTGTCTCTCCATTGCTCGACGAGCTTCAGATGTTTGTCCGCATGTTCCGTTGCCGCCGATTCATCCGGTCCTTCAGCAATAACATGAAAAGCTCCGCTTTCCTTGTCCGGCAGAAACAGTACTGAAAAATCACCATCCAACACCTTTACGCCATCAATGAGTTCGCGTTGTTTGCCTTCGCTGTATTCCATTGCGCGACGCATAATCAAACCTTTTTTGTCCCACGGGCAAGCAGCATGGCGGCTTTTGTGATGTACGATGGGCAATTCAGCATCAATATCTGCAATGGTTTTGCCTGTTTGGGCGAGCATATCCAAAATTTTGCCAATCGCAAACATCGCATCTGCCGCAAAAAAGAATTCCGTGAAAATTAAGCGTCCACGACGGTCAGCAATGAGGGCAATATGTTTGTCCCGTGCGGCTTCCATCATCGCTGAGTGCGAGTTTGGAATCCGAACAATTGTCACATTTTTGTAATCTTTCGCCACTGCCTCAAATTCCGTCGAAAGCGTGACGGTAACAGCGATTTTGTATGGCTCGCCATCCTTGTGTGTTTCCATATAAAGTTTTGCAGCAATTGCCGCAAAGCGCATCGGATCGTACCATTTGCCATTGGAATCAACAACTGTTATTTTCTCAACGCCCGGGTCAATAATAAATCCAATTTCGTATTTGAGCGAACTCATCACGCGACTGAGTTGGTCACGAGCTTGAATAGATTCTTCTGGTCCACGAATAGCGCGGCGCGTGTCAACATAACCATTCATGCCGACGACGGAGCATTGCAATTCGCCCAACAAACGTGGGAAAATCAAGGAACTCATCCCATATGCGTAATCTATCACGATGTTAAATTGGCGGTCTGCTATCGCTTTTACGTTGAGCGCCGTTGTGTAGGCGTTTGTGTATGCCTCAGTTGTGCGTTCTGGGAAAATGAGTCCGCCGATGTCCTCCGGTGCAGCACGTTTGATGTCCTCACCAAAAAACAAACGTTCAATTTTTTTGAGCGCATTCGTCTGCAAATCACGTCCATCGGCGCTGAAAAGGATAATGTCAATCTGCTTCGGGTAATATGGCGACTGGCGCACATGTAAGCCCGCCACAGCCTTGCCATCGCGCATAGCTTGGCGGGTGAGCGGAAGCGGCGAGGTTTGCAAATCTACCACATCCACACCAACCGACATCAACCCCGCAGCCAAAGCGCGTTTAACCATCCGCGAAACTTCGTTTGCGTCGCGGCTGGTGATAATCGTCGTGCCTGCACCAAACGAATTGCCGAGCGCTGAACCGAACTTCGCGCCAAACTCAGGATTCATCTCGATATTGGAAATACCCGTCACCCGCGCATCACTGAACAATTCGCGCATCCACTTTTCTTCCTGCACAAGGCTCCGCGACAGGATTGCACGGGATTCCACTTGTTTGCCGGGCCAGAGCTTAATATTCGAGCGGAGTTTTGCATGTTCGCCGATAACGCAACCATCCGCAATAAACACATTTTCCTCAACCGTTGCATATTCGCCAATCTGCGTGTCGTTGCAGATAACGTCGTTCGTCACCGTCGCAAAATCGCCTACCTTCACGCGCTCCCACAAAACGCAATTGTCCACTCGCGCACCAAAACCAACCATACAGCCCGCACCAATAGACGAATCTACGATTTCAGCCCGCGCCTCGACGACCACATTGTCGCCTATCACAACCGTTCCTGTCAATTTTGCAGTTTCGTGTACTTGAGCGGTTGGTGCGATATACGACGTACCTTTTTTTTCGCCTTTGATTTCCACGTTTACCTTGCCGTGAATTGCGTCGGATTGCGCCTGCTGATATTGGTCAAGGTTGCCCACGTCCTGCCAGTAACCCGTTGCAGTATAGCCGTAGAGCGGAAGGTCTTTCGAGAGCATGAGCGGAAAGAGGTCTTTGCTAAAGTCGAAATCCTTCTGATATGGGATTAAATCGAGTACATCCGGCTCCAGGATGTAAATGCCTGTATTAATCGTGTCCGAAAACACCTCGCCCCACGACGGTTTTTCGAGAAAGCGGTTGATTTTTCCATCGTTATCGGTCATCACAATGCCGAATTGAAGCGGGTTCGAGGCTTGTGTTAGAACAATTGTGGCTTTCGCTTTTTTCTCCTCGTGGAATTTTACGGCAGCTGTGAGGTCAAAATCTGTCAGCACATCACCCGAAATCACAATAAAACGCTCGGATAAATGCTCCTGTGCATAGCGTACTGCTCCTGCCGTTCCGTAATCCGCCTGTGCTTGCATATACTTCATGGAAACGCCGAAATGTGAACCCGTGCCGAAGTACGAAGTGATTTTTTCGGGTTGGAAATAAAGCAGGGAAACAATGTCGGTGATGCTGTGTTTTTTGAGGAGATTGACGATGTGTTCTATCATCGGAACATTCATCATCGGAACCATTGGTTTAGGGAGGTTCATGGTTATCGGACGCAAGCGCGTACCAAATCCGCCCGCCATAATTACTGCTTTTTTCATCATACACACACAAATTACGGTTGAACGAAATACGGTTTTATGGTCGTTGTATTCTTATTGATGAACGTCATTGATGCAGCATTGTTTTTTGGTTCCAGACAATTAACCGTGCTGGTTAGGAAGCAGACAAACTTACCATTTTTTTTCGTTGAGCAAGTCAAAAATTGTCAAAAAAGGAGTACGGCAACGATTTTTTTTCATTGGTAGCGTTTTTGAAATTTTTTTGTGTATTACTGCTGTGCCGAAAGCGCTACCAAACCATGCTTCAAATCGGGAAAGGCTCTTTATTATCCTCATACACATTATTATCCTCATACACAGTCACGACTGAATCAGTGATGATTTCAGCTTTTGGAGACTGAATTTTCAACCATACACGAGACCGTAATTTTTTCATCAACAACCACCAATCGAACGCCCTGTCAAACGCCATATTATCAAGCCCTGAGCAGATACGGTAAAACAATGTAATAAGTGATGCCTGCGGATAAAATTCAAGCCTTTTTTTACTTGCTGTTTGCTTCTTTTTCTAAGATTTTATATATTTGTAACGATTAAACAATATTGTAACAATTATTACAAATAGCCGTGCGTTGGTTGTTTCTCCTTCATCAAGCGCCGTCGTCCGCCTCACGGGAACGGGTTAAAACGTGGCGTTCACTCAAACGTTTAGGTACATTGCATTATCGAAATTCTGTTTATGTGTTGCCGCACAGCGCTGAACGTTTGGAAGATTTTCAGTGGATGTGCCAGCAAATCAATGATGCGGGCGGTAATGCTTCCGTCTTTGTTGCCGAAGCGGAAAACAAGGAAGAAAATCAAACGCTTGTTCGCCTTTTTCAAGAACAAGTAAAGGAGGATTATGATGAAATTCGTGCTACGGTTATTACGCTCCAAGCACGGGTGAATTTGGCATCGGACGACGATCACAAAATACGTGCTGCGTTTGTTAAGGAAGCAAATGCACTTTCCAAACGTTTCCAAGAACTTGAAAAAATTGATTTTTTTGCTGCGCCCGAAGGTGATTCTTTACGCGCTGCACTTACCGCACTTCATGCGTCGTTCACAGCCGACCGTAAAGCGCTTTCGACACTTCCCCGGCGCTCTCCGAAAGAGTATCAACGCCGAACGTGGGCAACCCGCGAGCATATTCACATTGACCGCGCTGCTTCTGCGTGGCTTATCAAGCGCTTTATAGATCGCAAGGCAACATTTGTGTTTGCGCCTGTCTCTGGCTTGCCAGCCGATGTAATCCCCTTCGATACTGTTGGCGCAGAGTTCGGACACCACAGCGATTTCTGCACGTTTGAAACGCTCCTCGAGGTGTTTTTTCTGCGCGATGCGGGGCTAAACCGTCTGGCGGAAATCATTCACGATATTGATCTCAAAGACGGTAAATTCAAGGCTGCCGAAGCTGTGGGCGTTGACGCTGCCATTCGTGCGTTATCTGCCACGCTTGCCAATGACCATGCGACACTCGCCGCCGCTTCGCCGATATTTGATGCGTTCTATCAATACTTTTGCAGTGCAGAGGCTTAATAATGAAATCGCAAATGAAATCGTGCTACACTCTTGTTTTGATGCTATTTTTTGCTATCAATGCGCCTTATTCAGCCTCCGCTCAAAACAAGGGGCGTGATTCGCAATCGCCGCACGAAGCCGTATCGCTCAAGCAACTCCTCACGCTCGCTGAAAAGCGGTATCCGCTTGTCCGTGCCAAACGTTCAGTCGCCGAAGCAAGGCTGAACGCTATTACTGCCGCCGAACGCACTATTATCCCCACGCTCGACCTCAGCCTTCAAGCAAATGCCGCTTCGCATAACAACATTACGGGAATGTTTTTTCCGCAAGGAATATTGCCCATAAGCGGTCCGCCCACAGCAGGAAATTTCTTCACGCCCGCATGGGGCAGTGCAGCAAGCGCACTTTTTACGTGGCAACCGTTTACGTTTGGGCAGCGCGAAGCCGATGTCGCGTTGGCGCAAGCAGAATGGACAGAGGCAAGCGCCGATGCGGAACAAGAGCGATTGCAACACACGACCACGCTATTGGAAAATTATCTTGACCTCACGCTTGCACGAGAGCTTCGCTCAGTTGCCGAGGCGAATCTTGACCGCGCAGCGGCGCTCGCCACACGAGCGCGAATCCTCACCGAAACAGGTTTGCAGCCGTCGGCAGATTCTGCCTCTGCTGCGGCTGACCATTCCCGCGCTACCATTGACCTTCTTACGACACAAGAGCTTGAAACACGTTTGCAGGTGCGGCTGATGGAGCTTGTTGGGTTAGATGAACCGCCTATGATTGCACCGGATTCATTGCTTCTGCACACTGTGCCGCGTTTGAATGCTACCATTTCTCCCTTGGACATCGCACAAAATCCCGCACTTCAGATGTCGGTGGCGCGAGTACAAGCCGGAAAAGCGCGAATAGATGTCGTTGGCGCATCCACCAATCCACGCTTGACGTTCTGGACGACAGCATACGCACGGGGTTCAGGCGTTGCCGCCGATGGTGTGCTTAACGAAGGTTTTGGCGGATTGGAGCCGAACCGTTTTAATTACGGCGTGGGTCTGCATCTCTCGTGGTCGCCACTTTCTTCTTTACAAGTCGCTCCAAAACTGCACCGCGAGGAAGCTATATTGCGAGCAAGCGAAGACCAATTTGAGCAAACAAAACGCACATTGCAAGGGCAGCTGCTTCGTGCCGATGCCCGCTTGCAAATAGCATTACGCATTGCAGAAGAAGCTCCGAAGCAAGCGCAAGCTGCACGTGTTGCTTTTACGAACCGCCGAACCAGATACAATGCAGGTTTGCTGCCATACAGCGACATGACGCAAGCGCGGTATCTGCTGGCGCAAGCCGAAGCCGAAGCACACACACGCATTGCCGAAGTGTGGAAAGCACTCGTTTCCGCCGCCGCACTGCATGGTGATTTCCGCGAGATTCTTCAACAACTGTACGGGCAATAATCAATCAGTCATTCACCGGACAAGGAATTTTATGAAAGGATTGATTATTGCCGCGCTTCGCCGCCCTATCACTGTTATGGTGGCGTTGATTGCCGTTGTGCTTTTTGCGGTGCTTGCGCTCCGAACGATGCCGATTGACATTTTCCCAAAGCTGAACACACCAACGGTCTATGTAGCGCAGCCCTACGGCGGCTTGTCGCCACAGCAGATGGAAGGATTTATCACGTCGTATTACGAATATCACTTTCTCTACGTGACGGGGATAAAATTCGTCGAATCGAAGTCTATTCAGGGCGTGGCGCTCATGAAGTTGCAGTTTCACGAAGGCACGGACATGAGCCAAGCGCTCGCTGAAGTGCTTGGCTACGTGAACCGTTCGCGGGCATTTATGCCGCCCGGCACTGTGCCGCCCTTTGTGATGCGTTTTGATGGTGGAAGCGTTCCCGTCGGGCAGTTGGTGTTCAAATCCGAAACGCGCAGTCTCGGCGAGATTCAAGATTTAGCGCTCTTCAAGGTACGACCGATGTTTTCGACCTTGCCGGGTGTGTCTGCACCACCGCCGTTTGGGGGCAATCAGCGAACGGTCGTTATTCGTGTAGATGCAGAGCGCCTTCGCAGCTACAACCTTTCGCCCGACGACGTTGTGCAAGCGCTCGCCAAAAATAATACCATCACGCCCGCCGGCAACGTCCGCGTGGATGACCAAATGCTCATCACGCCGCAAAATACCGTTGTCGAAAATATCAAAGAATTGGAAACGATTGCGCTCAGGCACGACGGCAGCACAACCGTTTGTGTGCGTGACGTGGCAACGGTGGAAAACGGTGCAGACGTGACCACGGGCTACGCGCTCATCAACAGCAAGCGCTCCATCTACATCCCCGTTACCAAACGCGCCGACGCTTCCACGTGGGAAGTGGTGCAAACGGTCAAAAAAGCGCTGCCCGCCATGCAAGCCGCAGTGCCGCCGGACATCGGGATTTCCTACGAATTCGACCAATCGGGTTACGTTATCAATTCGCTGCGAAGTTTGCTCATCGAAGCGGGTTTGGGCGCTGTGCTGACGGGCTTGATGGTGCTGCTCTTCCTGCACGATAGGCGCAGCGCCGCAATCGTTGTTTGCACGATTCCGCTTGCGGCGCTGGCGGGCGTAATTTGCCTCTACCTTGCCGGACAAACCATCAACATTATGACGCTCGGCGGTTTGGCGTTAGCAGTAGGAATTTTGGTGGATGAAGCAACCGTGACGATAGAAAATATTCACCGTCACTTAGAAATGAACATAGAAACGACAGGGGAGACAAAAAAGTCACGCGCCCGCGCTGTGGCTGATGCTTGCCAAGAAATCGCGCTGCCGAAATTGCTCATTTTGCTCAGTATTTTGGTCGTGTTTGTGCCGTCGCTGTTTATGTCGGGCGTTCCACGTGCGATGTTCGTGCCGTTATCGCTGGCGGTGGGATTTACGATGATTGCGTCATTTTTGCTCTCGCAAACCTTTGTGCCTGTGGTGACAACGTGGTTCCTGCGCGATACGCATGGAAAAGCCGCAACCACAAACAACGACTGGTTTGAACGCTTCAAAACGCACTATGCGCGGCGCTTAGAGGGCTGGTTGCAGGGACGCAGCAGTCGCCAATGGATTCTCACGCTCTACGGCGTGCTTGCGGCGTGTTTGCTTGCATCCGGCGTGTGGTTTATTGGAACGGAAATTTTTCCAACGGTGGACGGCGGACAGTTCCAACTACGCCTCCGAATGCCCACCGGAACACGCATAGAGCGCACCGAAGCTGCAACGCAAGATATACTCCGGCTCATGGACGAAATAGTCGGCAAGCAGAATGTTGAGATTACATCGGCATTTGTCGGTACGCAGCCGTCGAGTTATCCGATTAACACGATTCATCTGTGGACAAGCGGACCGCACGAAGCGGTGCTGAAAGTGAAGTTCAAGGCGGGCAGTGGCATTCGCTTGAAGGAATTCAAAGAACGGTTACGGGCTGAAGCTGCACAACGGCTGCCCGCATTGCGCCTTTCCTTTGAGCCGGGCGATATGGTCGAACAAGTGATGAACTTTGGCGCAACCACGCCGATTGAAGTTGCTGTTGTGGGCAAAGACCTCGCACAAAGCCGCGTCATTGCTGAGAACCTTCGCACGGCGCTTGCTGCTATGCCGCATTTGCGGGATGTGCAGTTTGGCAGCCCGTTGGATTATCCGAGTTTGAACATCACTATTGACCGTACTCGCACGGGGCAAATGGGTTTGACGGTGGACGACATCAGCAAATCACTTGTGGCTGCTACGTCGTCAAGCCGTTTTACACAGCCGAATTACTGGCTTGACCGCGCCACCGGCACTGCGTATCAGGTGCAAGTGGAAGTGCCGCAATTTCAGATGCACGGCGTGGCGGATGTGGAAGAAATTCCGCTCTCGCCAAAAACGAATGATAAAATTTCTGATAAATCAAACGACAAATCAAGCACGAGTACAAAACGCTTGGCATTGCGTGATGTGGCGGAATGGAACAGCACGACCACCGTTGGCGAATACGACCGCTTAAATCAACAACGCTACGTAACAGTTACGGCAAATATCCACGGACAGGACGTGGGCAGCGCCGTGCGAGCGGTGCGCGGCGCAGTGGAAAAACTTGGAACGCTTCCGGCGGGCGTAAAAATTTTGCTGCGCGGACAGGCAGACGTACTGGCGCAAACGATGAACGAGTTGCAAATCGGGTTAGCATTGGCAATCGTAGTAATGTTTCTGCTGTTGGTAGCAAACTTCCAATCGTTCCGGCTTGCAAGCGTGATTCTGGCTACTGTTCCCGCCGTGCTGTGTGGGTCGCTTACCCTGCTTCTCATCACAGGAAAAACGCTCAATATTCAATCGTTCATGGGTTGCATTATGGCGATTGGCGTATCGGTTGCAAATGGAATTTTGCTTGTGACTAATGCCGAATCGCTGCGCAAAGAACAAACACTCACATTCACCCCAACAAACAACATAAACGCAGCTTTGCATGGAACGCTAAACCGTTTGCGACCCATTCTGATGACGACGTTTGCGATGATAGCGGGAATGATTCCGATGGCGCTTGGCGTGGGCGAAGGCGGCGACCAAACCGCACCGCTTGGTGTGGCGGTTATTGGCGGGCTTCTTTTTTCGACGGTGGTAACGCTTGTGGTTTCGCCTGTGTTGTACGCTACTGCACTTGGTACTACTGCTCCCCGAAGCGCGTCACTTGACCCAGACGACGCGGAAAGTACCTATTTTGGTCAATAATTGTTACAAACACGATAATATGAAGAATTTTAGAAAAGATATAGCCTCAATGCTACTTCTCATGCTGCTTTTTACGCTTCTTTGCGTGGGATGTGGCGAAAAATTTGCGCCGCAACAACAGAATGCAAGTGCGAATCAAATTGCGACGGACACTATTACTGTGTTTATTCTCAAAAGCGAGCAGGTTGCCAAAGACCTCACGCTTGCGGGAGATGTTCTGCCGTTGGAACGTGCGGTGCTGTATGCAAAAGTGGCGGGCTATGTAAAGCGTGTGAATGTGGACATTGGTACACGAGTGCGGCGCGGTCAGGTGCTTGCCACGTTGGAAGCACCGGAAATTATAGCAAAAGTAGCCGAAGCCCGTGCTCGCCTCCTTTCTGCACAAGCAAAACAGCGCAGTAGCGCAGACACATACCGTCGCACCTTGAATGCCGCTCAGACGGAGGGCATTGTTGCCGCCAGCGAGCTTGAGCATACCAAAAACATCATGCTATCCGACAGTGCAGAGGAGCAATCCGCACGGTTTACGCTGAGTTCGGCGCAAGAATTAGAGCGGTATTTGAGCCTTACGGCTCCCTTCGATGGCGTTATTACAAAGCGCTCGGTGGATGTGGGCGTACTTGTGGGAACCGCAGGCGATAAGCCGTTACTCGAACTGGAAAACACCGCTACGATGCGTGTGCGCGTTGCCATACCGGAAGCATTTTCCGGCGCGACATTGGACAAAACAACTGTTAATTTCGCCGTAAAAGCCTGCCCCGACAGGCAATTCAGCGCAATGCTCAAACGCCAAACGCAAAGCATTGACGCGGCGACGCGCTCCGAAACGTGGGAATTTGAAACTCGGAATACAGACTATGCCTTGAAAGCAGGGATGGTCGCCGATGTCAAACTTCGTTTTGCACGTGGCGTGGCAACGTTTGTCGTGCCGCCCTCGTCGGTTGTTACCACATTAGAACGACGTTTTGTTATCAAAATCACCGGTGGACGCACCGCGTGGGTGGATGTGACGAAAGGCGTGGCAATGAAAGACAAGATAGAAATTTTCGGCACGCTTGCTGTGGGCGATACATTGGTAAAAGTCGGCAACGAAGAATTGAAAGCAGAGAAACCGACGTTTGTTAGGTTTCATTGACATTGAAGTTTTGATAAAACTCTACAACCCGCATAGAATCTTGCTTGCCAAGACCTCCTTTAATCTCCCGCCATGTAAACCATGTCATCAAGGGAGAGGCAAGATGTAGAGCGGATTGCGGGTGCTTTTCATAAAACTGGAAACGATGGTATCGTTAGTGGTCGCAAAGAGTGTTTTATACAATTGGTGCTGTCAAAAAGTATGTTTTCATGCGACCTTTGCCTTTAACCTCAATTTCTTCACGCTCTTCAAAGAGAAATTTTTCGTGTAATATTGCATAGACAGTTTCCGAAACATGTATTCTTCCAGCCTCACCATGTGATTCCATGCGGCTTGCAGTGTTCACGGTATCACCCCAAAGGTCGTAGGCGAATTTCTTTTTGCCGATAACACCTGCAACAACAGAGCCTGTGTGAATACCTATACGCAGAGAAACTTGGACTTCCAGCGTTTTGCTCAAAAGCTCCACCGTCGCCAGCATTTCTAATGCCATCCGCGCAACAGCTTCGGCGTGATCTTCACGTGCTTCCGGCAGCCCGCCCACAATCATGTACGCATCGCCGATGGTTTTAATTTTTTCCAGATTGTATTGCTCGGAAAAAATGTCGAACGCGGAAAAAACACGATTAAGCAAACTCACAATATCCCATGCAGAGCGCGTGGCAGACATTTGTGTGAACCCTACAATGTCGGCAAAAAGTACCGTTACGTTTTCAAAGTGATTGGCAATATTGTCCTCACCCGATTTTAAGCGTTGTGCAATAGAGCGAGGCAGGATATTTTGAAGCAACTCTTCCGATTTGTCTCGCTCAAAATTCAATTCCCGATACAAACCTTCCAATACATTGCGTTCTTGCTCTAATTCAATGGATTTTTCTTGCAACGTAGTGTTCGTAATCTCAATTTCGCGTGCTTGTTCATTCAAAAGCTCCATTTGGCGGCTTACTTCTTCGTTTGCATCGCTGAGTTGTACGTTTAATTCTTGGGCTTTCCGGCGTTCTTCTTCAATTTGTTTGTTCACGGCAAATTCTTGGCGAAAACTACGAAAAAGAATATCGGACGACAACCCAGCAATAGCAAGAACTGAATACCCGCAAAATAGACTTTCGGTGAGGATCCGTGAGTCAGATTGTGTGAACAGAACAATCGCCGTATAAACTATAGCATTGAGAATAACAAGCATGAGCGTATATCGTTTATCCGCATATAGTCCAGCAGTAATAAGCCCGATAAACACTGCGTAAGGAGCAGCAATACCGCCGCCCGCAATGCTAATTTGGTAAAACATCCAATAGGCAATAACGGTGTAGCAACCACGAAAAAATGTTCCCCATGCAAAAAATTGCCAGAGTGGTGCGTCCAAGCCCCGCCCCAACAGCCTTCGCCCCGCCAGATAACCACACAGCAGCGCAATAAGCAGAGATATATGTGGAAAGAATGCGTTTGATAAAGCCTCCGATGATAAATGCGGTAAATTAAGGACATCAATCACAACCATCAGGGCAGCAGCAATAAGAGCGCCGAATTTTGATGCGTTCACCATGCGCTCGAAATTCTGCTGCATCATAGTAAGAATAAACGCATAGCGGAATTGCTCCGGCACGGAGCCAAGGTCAAGGCTGCTCACCCAATGCAAACGGGCGAGTTCGGAAAATTGTTTTGCCGCACTCTGGTCATCTTCGGCGGATAAAGAAGCGGTTGAATGTACTGTCTCTCTCATGTAAACTCCGTAAACGGTTTTGTAGGTCGTTGTTCAAATGGTCTGCTATGCGTAATGGTAATCGTAGTTACCGATACGAAGATAAAACGCAATGATACAACAGACAAGGGTAAACAAACCTATTTTCGTCATTTATGCAGCAAATAGTTTATTGAAGGCGGGTGGTCTTGAAGAAATGGACTCGGATACTATCGT
>JANYIG010000077.1 GCA_025358765.1 Candidatus Kapaibacterium sp. | reverse complement strand
CGCGACACAACCGTTACCTCACGCAACGCAACATTGTTTACAGTAACGCAGCCACCAGCAGCTACAACGGTGGATTCCACATTAAGCGGCAATATTACGGGAACCGTGACGTTGAGCAAAAGCAAAATCTACGGTTTGAAGGGTTTCGTATGGGTACAAGATGGCGGCGTGTTACGGATTCAGCCTGGAACAGTGATTGTCGGCGATGCTCCGGGTACGAACTCTGCGCTTACCATCAATCGTGGCGGTAAAATTTATGCTCAAGGCACACCAACACAACCGATTATCTTCACCAGCGCGGCTCCTGCTGGTCAACGTGCTCGTGGTGACTGGGGTGGGTTGCTCATTATGGGTCGTGCTCGCATTAACAATCCGGGCGGTGAAACCATCATGGAAGGTTTTCCTGACGATCCGATTAACGCTCGCTTTGGTGGCACAAACGACAACGATAGCAGTGGCGTGTTGAGCTATGTTCGTTGTGAATTCGGCGGTATCGCATTCTTCCCGAACCAAGAAATTAACGGTCTGACCTTGTGCGGCGTTGGTCGTGGGACAAAAATCAGCAATGTTCAAGTAAGCTACGCAGGCGACGACTCCTTCGAGTGGTTTGGCGGCTCTGTTGATTCGCGCTACCTGATTGCATACAACGGCATTGACGACGATTTCGACACAGATAACGGCTACAGCGGTCGCAATCAATTTTTGCTTGGTCGCCGTTTCCGCACGGAAGCCGACCAATCCACAAGCCAAGCGATTGAGAGCGATAACGATGCAAACGGTACGCGCAATACTCCACTTACCTCGGCAGTCTATTCCAACATCACGGCAATCGGTCCGGTTGCTGATACATCGTGGGTAACGGGTACGGGTACGAACCAATTTAATCGTTTGTTTGGTGCCGCAATGAATATCCGTAGAAATTCTCGCATCTCCATTTTTAACTCCGTGTTCGTTGGCTGGCCCAATATCCTTGACATCAGCGATCCGAACGGCAGCTATACTGCTGACGCGGCAGCAAATGACTCCTTACAAATCCGCAATACTTCGTTCATCGGCATCAAAGGTGATGATTTCCGCAGATTTCCTGCAACGGGAACAACAAAACTCAGCACAGCATGGCTTCGCGATCCGAGCAATGGCAATGAAGTTATCAAGGCTGCGGGTGATGTGAATGCTTACGCGCAAATCGGTAATCCGTTTGTCGAAAATAGCAATACCTTCAATGCTGTTCCGGGCGCAAATTCTCCTGCCGTTAAATCTGGGACGACCTTTACGGCTCGTGGCACAGTAGCGATTAATGATCCATACTTCCAACAAGTTTCCTATCGTGGTGCTTTCGACCCAGATGTCACACGACGTTGGGATTTGCCTTGGTGTGAATATGATCCAGTGAACTTCCGTTACGCGGCTGGTCAAGTCACACAAACAAACACAACAAGCGTAAAAGACAAGAACAACAACCTCGTGCTTGAGTACGACAAAGTTGACATCATCACGTTCCCGAACCCAGTGAATGATGCGTTTACCGTTCGCTACAATCTTCCGGCTCACTCAATCGTGAATGTTCGTATCGTTGATGCACTTGGCAACCCTGTGTTGAACGTGCTTCAAGGCGAACGCCAATCCGAAGGTGTCTATGAGTTCCGCGTAAATACGAGTGCTTTGACACAAGGTGTCTATTTTGCACAAGTGGTGACCTCACAAGGTTCTTCGATGCAGAAATTTAGCGTCGTCCGCTAAACTTTTTGGCTGTAAATATGACCACGTGCTAAACTATGGCACGGTAGCTGAAAAGTTATCGTGCCTTTATTTTTTATTGTTATTTTTACAAAAAATACGATAGTTTGTAAAACCTACAAACAGTTCAGGACGGCATGGCAGCACAATATCTGCGTGCTTGCGGATAGCTGAATCTTCCTTCCTTTTATCAACTATTTTCCTCGGGGTATGTTATGAAGCAACTACGACCAATTTACGCTCTATCCATGTTCCTTGCAGCATTGATGCTCGCTATAGGCGGAGCATCAGCATTCGCGCAAGGTGTTACAACGTCTGCGCTTACAGGCACGGTGACTGATGGCACAGATTATTTGAAGCAATTGGACGACGCACTTGCAGGAAAAATGACACAGGATGCCATCGTTACCAAAGCGCTGCCCGGCTCGAAAGTAACGGCGATTCACACGCCAAGCGGTACGCAATACAATGCACTGGTGCGCCCCGACGGATATTACAACCTGAAAGGCTTGCGCGTCGGTGGTCCGTATTTGATTGTCGTCACGCGGATTGGCTACAAAAAGGAAGAGCTTCGCAATATTACGCTCGCTCTTGGCGAAAACCGTCGGCTCGATGTCGCATTGACCGAAGAAGCAGCGAAAGTCGGCGAAGTGAGCGTGACAGCACAAAAAATATCACGCTCCGATTCACGCATCGGCGCAGGCGCGGACATCAGTACGGCGCAGATAGAGGCTCTGCCTTCGATTTCACGCAGTTTGCAAGACTTCGCACGAACCAATCCTTACGCCATTGGTAATAATCTTGGACAAGGCGATAATATTGGCGGTTTGTACATCGCCGGACAAAATAATCGCTACAATAATCTTCAGGTAGATGGCGCGGTTATCAATGACGTGTTTGGTTTGTCCAGCACCGGCACGCCGGGTGGTCAAGCAGGCACACAGCCAATTTCGCTTGATGCTATCGCGGAGTTACAAGTAGCGGTCGCGCCATTCGACATTCGCCAAAGCGGTTTTACGGGCGGTTTGGTGAATTCCGTCACGCGCTCCGGCACGAACCAGTTTGAAGGTTCGGTTTATTTTTATGGCAAAAATCAAGGACTCGTTGGTCTTAGCCCCGACGAAAGAAAAACAAAGTACCCAAGTTTTTCCGATTCGTGGTTTGGCGGACGCGTTGGCGGTCCGATTATTGAAAACACGCTCTTTTTCTTTGTTAATGCCGAATCAAAAACCAAAAGCGAACCCGTTGAACTCGGCATCAACGACCCAACGAAGGCAAACAACTTTCCCGTTTCATCTTCCGACCTCGACCGCATCATCTCCATTGCCAAAACCAAATATAACTACGACCCGGGAACCTACGACACCTTCACTCGCAAGCAAAACGACCTCAAACTTTTTGCTCGCGTGGATTGGAATATTTCCGACCAACATCACCTGACGCTGCGCCACAACTACAACAACGCGACGCAAGACCGTGGCGTTGATCGCACAAACATCGCGCTGTCGCTGTCGAACTCGAAATACCTATTTTCCAGCGTTCAGAACAACACGGTACTGCAACTCAACAGCAGTTTTAGCGAAACGATGTCGAATGAGTTCCGCGTGTCGTATATGAGCATTAAAGAAAAACGTGGCGATTTTGCGGGTGCAAACTTCCCGTATGTCGAAATTGGTGTTGGTCCGAACCAAACCGCGACGATGGGCGTAGAAGCGTTCTCGCAAGCAAACGCACTCGACCAAAGCATCTTTGAAATCACCGATGACTTTACGGTGTTTGCGGGTTCGCATACGCTTACGATTGGTACACACAATGAGTTTTTCTCGTCAGCAAATGTCTTCTTCCCCTGGTATTTTGGGAATTACAAATATGGCAGCATCAACGACTTTGCCAACGGCACGCCCTACGGCTACATCAACCGCTTTAGCACCGATGCCGCAAAATACGGCGTAACTCCAACGGCAAACTTTAGCTCGGCACAACTCGGCTTCTATGTGCAAGACGAATGGGACGTAACATCTGTACTGCGCTTGAATCTTGGTGTACGTGGCGATTTGTTCATCCTGCCGAATAAGCCGTATGCCAATCCCGTTGTTCCGCAAGCATTTCCGGGCTATCAGACCGATGCGGTTTCGAGTGGCGCACTTGTGTTGTCGCCGCGCGTGGGCTTCACATACGACCTGACAAAAGGCGAACGGACAACAGTGGTTCGTGGCGGAACAGGCTTGTTTACTGGTCGTCCGCCGATTGTGTGGTACTCGAACCAATACAGCAACACGGGGGTGGATGTGGCGACAAACTTCATTTTCGGACCTTCTGCTCCTAACAGCAAAGTGCCGGGTTTTATGGATTGGCGTAATCCTCCGGCGCAAAACAAAGGTTTGCAACCCGGGCAATATCAGGCAACGGTGAACATGGTAGATAAAGATTTCAAGCTGCCGCAAGTATGGCGCTCGAATCTGGCGATTGACCAAAAACTCGGCGCAGGTTTTGGGGCATCGGCTGAGTTTTTGTACTCGGCAAATGTAAACTATCCTCTCTACAAGAATCTGCGGTTGGGAAGCTCCACGCCGAACAAAATTGACGGACGACCGATGTACGCTTACGACGGCGGCATCAAAAACACGGCGACGGCTTCGTCGCTTGATTACGCCTTTTTGCTGACGAACATCAGCAGTGGCTACAGCTACAACGCGACATTCCAAATCGGCAAACAAGCGGGCGCTGCGGGCAACGACCCTGCAACGGTGAGCGATTTTGTACGGAATCTGGGCATCAAT
>JANYIG010000055.1 GCA_025358765.1 Candidatus Kapaibacterium sp. | reverse complement strand
AAAGCCCGTAGCCCGTGAATGGCGAAAGCAACAGGTATTTGCACGATTAGAAAGAAATAGCGTTAAAAATCCTGTTCGATGATGTGATGTATTCACGGGATTTCTTGCGGTTAATAACAATTCTGCACAATCTTGTTTTTGGGAGATAACGCTGTAAGTATTTGAATTGCAATGCTTTATAGCGCCAAAATTTTTTTATTTCCTATCATTAGGTGATTGTCTTAGGTTTGTAGCCCTCAAAAACTACACGCCCCGATATTGTTTTGCAAAACGGTTTTTGTAGCCTCATATTTATTCACCATTCATCTAATACCATGCTTAAACTTGCTGTGATAGGTTCTCGCACGTTCAACGATTATGCGTTGGTAGAACAAACGTTAGATTCATTTCAAAATCCGCATCCTATCGGCGAAATCGTCTCTGGCGGTGCTACTGGTGCTGACACTTTGGCTGCTCGCTATGCTGCTCTTCATCACATTTCCGTACTCATTTTTACACCAAACTATAAGCTCTATAAACAGGGCGCTCCGCTCCGCCGAAACCTCGAGATTGTGGAATCGTGTGATACAGTGCTTGCTTTTTGGGATGGACAAAGTAAGGGTACAAAAAACGTCCTTGACCACGCGCTCCGCTTACAAAAGCCCGTGATAATTATTCCCATTGCCGCGTAACGAGCGTGGCGCTCAAACCGTAAATTTTTCACATACAATACATCGTTATGAAACACAGCATTATTGCTTGCGTGTGGGTTCTTTATGCCCTTACGCAAGTTCCGACACAGTTGCTCGCACAGACGGACGACCTTATTCCCTACCGCACAAAAGCTGGTAAATGGGGTTTTTGCGATACACAAAAGCATATCGTCATCGCTCCTGTCTATGACCACGTTGGCAGATTTGGCGATGGTCGGGTTTGGTGGCAACCCACGTACGCCCGAGTAACAAAGAAGAATAAGCAAGGAGTTATCAACCGTGCAGGCAAGCCAGTGCTGCCGATAGTGTATGACGAGATAGAAATATTCAGTGAGGGATTCGCAACCATTCGACAGGGCAAAAAATACGGGTTCATAGACACAACGTTCACGATGATAGTGCCTCCGCGCTATGATAGTGTCTCCGAGTATAGCAATGGGTATGCCAATGTGCAACTGAAGGGTAAATCATTTAAACAGATTTCCGCTATTGGAAAACAGGCATTGTATGCCAATGTGCAACTGAAGGGTAAATGGATGTGTATCAATACAAAGGGGCGCATATGTATTCCGCGGCGCTTTGATGCGGTGGAATACTTGCAGGCGGGTCTTTGGAAGGTAAAAATCAGTACCAAGTGGGGCATCAATGATAGCGCTGGGACAGTTGTGCTACAGCCATATTACGACGCGATAGAGACAATCTCGAATCGCTACACAGCCGTGAAACTCACTACGACATGGGGCATTATTGATAACACTGGAACAGTCGTCATGCAGCCATATTATCACGAGATAAAGGCATTTTCCGAGCGTTATTTTGCAGTGAAGCTCGGCAGACAATGGGGCTTTGTGGATACCCGTACATTCAAAGAATGTGTGCCGCCACGCTACGAGGAAATCTCTGCGTGCAGCGACGGGTATGCACGGGTAAAAGGTGACGGTGAGAGCTATTCCATGACGAATACGCAAAACAAGACAGCAAGCATGAAAGGGTTGCCACGTAAACTGTATTTCGACCTCATACAAGGATATAGCTATGAAGAATCCGGCGGAAAATATGGCTTGATTGATAGTACGTTACACGAATGTATTCCGCCCCGTTATGACAATATGGGCTATCTTATTTTCGGTCATATCGCCGTGAAAGAAAGTGGTAAATGGGGAATCGTTGATAGTGTCGGCAATACGATTATTTCCCCACGCTATGACTACATTGTTAGGACAGATATCGTCGCAGGACAAGACTATGCACGCGTGTTAATCGAAGGGGCATGGGGTGTTGTTGACAGCAAGGGAGTCGAAACGCTTTCACCGACGCTTTCACGATTTACGGCGATTAAGCCGTTCTCTTCAGGCTATGCTGTGGCAGAAACTGGCGGCGAAAAGTGCCTCATTGATCCTTTCGGAAAAGAAATCGTTCCGCCGCGCTATGATGAAATCGGATCCGAGTCCTTGTTCGGCACTGTCGGTATTCGTCCAGTGAAGGCTAACGGCAAGTGGGGCATTATTGACCACAATGGAAAAGAGGTGTTGTCGCCGCGCTACGACAAAATCGAAAGGCACTATCACCCTCCAATGCTTGCTTCGGTGCGGTCAAGCGACAAATGGGGCTTCCTTGACAATACCTTACAAGAAGTAGTTCCGCCGCGTTATGACTACGTTGACGATGAGTTTCAGGGAGGGTATGTAAAAGTCAAAGCAGGAAAAAACTTTGGCTACATCGGGCTTGACGGCACAGAATATTGGGAAGGCGGCTACACCGCGCCAAGGAGCAAATAATTTCTTGTCATCTCTCTCATCTCCATCGTGAATTCAAGCATTAACCAAAAGGCAACCATAATGAAAACAATCATTGCTTTGCTACTCGTTGTGAATATCACATCGGCAATGGCACAACAAATTACAGCACAACAAGCCGCGTATCAGCCCGACCTCATTCCCTACCGCGTAAAAGACCGCACGAAAGATTGCTCGGAAGATGGCAAATGGGGATACTGCGACAAGTTCAAGAATATCAAAATTCCCCCGCAGTATGACGAAGCTGAACAATTCGAGGGCAATTTTGCAAAGGTGCGTAAGGATAAACTCTGGGGCTTCGTGGATAGGAACGGAAAAGAAGTGCTTCCCTTGCGCTATGACAAAATAGGTGATTTTTCCGAAGGATACGCCTCCGTTAGAAAAGGAGAGCAATGTGGCTTTATTGACAGCACGTTCAACGAAGCGATTCCCTTGGTTTTTGATCGTGCGAGTACCTTCTCTCATGGCTATGCTGCTGTAATGATAAACGACAAATGGGGCTATATCAACCGCGATGGCTTGGTTGTTATTGCCGCAACATTCGACAAGGCATATCCATTTCATGGCGATGTTGCAGAGGTAAAAATAAATGGCTCCTCCGGTTTGATTGACCGTAATGGCATGTTCGTTCTTGAGCCACGATACAAACGTATAGGAAGCTTTTCATCAGGGTTTGCCTACGTTGCAAAGGATGATAAATGGGGTTTTATTGACCGATTATGCAAATTAGTCGTTCCTTTCCATTACGATGAGGTACAGAGCTTTTCTGAAGGGTTGGCTCTTGTCAAAACAGGTGGACAGTATAGCTTTATTGACACAACGCTTGCAACCATCCTTACACTGCCGTACAAGACTGTGCATGACTTCTCGGAAGGGCTTGCGGCGGTACAAAAAGATAGCGCGTCGAAATGGGGTTTTATTGACCGCACAGG
The DNA here is from genome assembly GCA_025358765.1 of Candidatus Kapaibacterium sp. Classification (GTDB taxonomy): domain Bacteria; phylum Bacteroidota; class Ignavibacteria; order Kapaibacteriales; family UBA4661; genus JANYIG01. The sequence goes on along the minus strand of JANYIG010000055.1, from coordinate 4,959 downwards.
CAAAGAAGTCGTACCGCCACGTTACAACTATGTGTGGAATTTTTCCGAAGGATTTGCGCGGGTGGAACTTGAAGACAGGTGGGGCTTTATTGACCGAACAGGAAAAGAAGTCGTCCCGCCACGTTATGAGTATGTTGATGATTTTTCTTATGGTTACGCAACAGTCATAATGGTAGGCAAGGAGGGTGTGATTGACCGCACAGGCAAAGAAATTATTCCGCCGCGCTATGATGGTCTTCGTGACTTTAAAAAAGGATACTTCTTAGCGATAGGGGGCGCGAACATGTTTTCAAAATACTGGTTAGGGTATGTAGGAGTTGACGGCATAGAATATTGGGAAAACGGCTACCCTGTGTTCAGGAAAAAATAATTTCACACCCTCTTTTCGACTGGCTCTTCCTTTGCTCTCGTCTTGTGCGAGAGCGACACAGCGACACATTGAAAACGAACAACTGTATTTGTCATCCATTTTGAAAGACATCATCTATGAGCTATCTCTTTGTATGGCGAGCATTCCTTTTGAGCTTTGCTCTAAGCCTAAGTATCGGTTGCTCCGTCGCATCTGCCCAAGAGAACAACACGCCGCCGATCGCACAAAAAGACACGTGCAAAGTGGGCGTGTACATAACATCCCTGTACGATTTGAATTTCAGTGAAAACGCTTTTAGTACAGTGTATTGGCTATGGTTCACCTACACAAATGATGGCTTAGATGCCCTCAAATCCTTTGAAGTGCTCAATACCAAACAGGTCGCAACCCTTGCCGATACAAAACTGACACGTACAGAAGGTGCAATCAATTATGCTACGGCAAAAATGCGTATCACTGCAAAAAAAGAATGGGAACTCAAGAATTACCCTTTCGATTATCGGCATACGGTGGTTATGAATATTGAAGCCACCGATGATACTTCGCGCCTTGTATTTGTTGCCGATACTGCCAATTCGGGGTTTAACCGAAATATTACGCTCAATGATTGGACAGTTGAATCTATGCAGATTCAGTCACATAATGCTGCTTATCCGACCAATTTCGGCGACCCGACATCACCGAATGGATTTGGGTATTCAAACTGTGAATTCACCTTGACTATCAGTCGTAAAGGGTCATGGGCAATTTTCTACAAAATGTTTGCCGGTGCATACATCCCATTTTTGATTTCGATGCTGGTGTTTTGGATCAATCCTAATGCTGTTGACCCACGTTTCGGTTTATCTGTCGGAGCGCTTTTTGCTGTCGTAGCGAACAAATATGTGATAGAATCCTCCGTTAAAGTGAGCAATAGCCTAACACTTGCGGATAATATCCATGCCGTCACGTTTTTATGCCTGTTTCTCACTGTCTTGGTCTCAACGATTTCCCTTTTGTGGACGCAACAAGGCAAAGAACGTGAATCTCAAAGGCTCGACCGAACAAGTTTTTGGGCAATAAGCGGCTTATACATTCTGATAAACATCGTGCTGATAGTGCGAGCGCAAGGATAAATGAGCGTTTGCCGCCTGATATACCAGATCCAATGCGACCAAAAACTCATAATTATAAACTGTATTTTCTCACATTTTCTTCCTTACAATGAATATCTCTCGATATATCGCTGCGGTAGCTATGGCTCTGCTCTTGGTCGGCGCGTCCTTGACACGCTTGTCCGCACAAATCACCGTTGACCAAACGGTTACGACCTTCGATAAACTTTCCAAAACAATTATTCCGTTTGCAGCACCATCAAAGCCAGCCGTCACGATTGAACCCAATCTGGAAGGCTTGTTCACCGTTGAATATGCAAATGGGCAGGGGCAAATCATTGTTCCTACACCTGTTGCTATGGGCAAGTACACTATCACGCTGACCGACGGTAATAAAAAAACGACGGTTGTATGGAAAGTTTTAGCTTCGACATTAACCCCAGAAAGCCTGAACAACCTTGCTTCTCTCCATTTTTATTATGGCAAGCGTATTGCATTGAGGCAGAAACTCTTGTCGGGGGCGGATATTCCGTTTGAACAGTTCAAAATTGAGTATCAAATCGGCAGCCGTCAGAGTGTACGAAATGCTTATGCTGAGTCATGGGATAGTCCGTACATCCCTGCCGCTGCAAAACAGTTCTCACTTGCAGTTGTATGGCGGTATCCGCCGACTGGCGAGCCAATTGTATTGTTTGAGAAAAAGGCTACGCCGGAGCAACTGCCACCAAGTATAAGCAGCGACGATATCAGAGTCACCGTCCGCAGCTATGACCCTATCGCTCGAACCATGACGGTCAATGTAGAGGGAATGGCGGTTGCGCCTATACCGATGGATGCCGATGAGCTCAATCCCAATGAAAATAAAGCCATTGTGGGTGGATGGAGGAATGTAGAATTCTCTGATTTCTTCATAGACAATGGTGAGTCTACATCGCTGGTGATAAGCGCTATAAAGGCTTCTGGCGGGTCTTCTGCATGGAAAGCTGACACGACAACGCTTGTTGTTCGTGAAGCGAGCGCAACGTCTCTATCGTTTGCCATCACATTTCGCAATCTGCCACCGACAACACCTTCAGAATGGCGCAGTGTACGCGGCACAGTCGGGCTTAGGTTTACTGCAAAGAGCATCAACCGAAAAGCAGGTATATCGTCTATTGCCCAAAAGCAATCCTTGACCATTCCACTTTCCTTCACCTACGGCGCAACCTTGAGTGCAAATGAGCTTCGCAAACTCCACACCGAAGCCCACACCAACGCGCTCACACTCTTTGCCCAAAAGCCTGAGATATTTCGCGGAAAGAACGCACTGCGTAGGCTGGAAAATTATCGCTTTGGCGGCTATGCGCTTTATGAACTGGATAGTCTTGCAACCAAGCGTTTACGCGAACACCTTATCACGACTATTCCTTACACCCCAGCAATTGCTGCTGCCGAGCATGATTGTCCGACAAGCGACGAAATCAAACAAAAGATTCGCGCAGGGAATATCGTGCCGCAGTATCTGATGGATGAATCACCGGATTGCGAAACGGTGAAACAGTATTGGGAGCTTCAAGCTAGAGTAGGGGGCATCCAAAGGATGGTTGCAGTGGTTAATATGCGCGGCGGTAAGCAAGAACTCATTGGTGTTGTCTCAACGGTATCAAGCAAACGACCCCCTTCACAATCTGCTCCTCTATCGCTTAGTGAAGAGCTGAACATGCCTTTTGCCGCAGGCATCCTTGAGCAAAGCGACGTGCAGAACCTGCCTACACAGGTTGTTGAACAGAACGAGAAAACCAAAAAACCTGCGCTGGTACAAGGTTCTATTGAAGGAACCACCTTCAAAACGATGGGCGCGTACATTATGGGAAATATTACTGCAGGCAGATTCAAGGACTTCACAGAAGAAGTGATGCTCTTTCCGGCTGTGAAAAAATAGTAAAAGCTATCGGCAATCAACCATCTCGGAATTCTCAAAAAATCCCTCTTTGTGATTCTCATCCCCGCTATCACAACGCTCGCCATCATAACGAAGGCAACAGTTTGATATGGTATTGTTTTGTCAATCGTTAGAATCATTTTTTATCACGTTTTCAGGAGAAATCTTTATGACACGAATAGCCAGATCAACGGCAGCAATGCTTGTGATGATAGTGCTTACAAGCGTTGGCACACAGGCGCAAAACACCTTCAATGTGAAGGAATATTTACGCCGCATTGAGTATTACAAATATGCTAACGTCAGCGTCTTCGAGGCAGACAGCACAACAGCGCTTCGTTTCCGCGAAACCTTCACGCCGCTTACACCAAAAACGACTGCAGTGGAAGAAGCAGAGCGCGAATGCAGCGTATCGGCTCAAATTTGGTTTCTGCTGCGGAATAAACAATCCGTCCCTGCATCGCTCTTAGAAGTAAATCGCTCTGCGTGTGAGACTGTGCTTGAATTCGCTCGACATAGTACCAAAGAAGCCGAAGAGCGTATTGGGCGAGTGTTTATTGTAACAGCCAAGTACAAGAGCGGTACAGAGCCAATCCTCGTCGGCGCAGTTTCGATAGAAGCGGGAACGTTTATACAACAAGCCGACCCGGATTTTTTGAAGTCTTCCTTGAACTCACCTCTTGCTGAAGGAACGTTGAGTAGTGCCGAACTCCAACGTTTTGCAACACAGGAGCAAAGCAATAGTGCAAAAGGTTCCATTAAAAAACCTCTTGGAAAAACGATGCTGGAGCATTGTGCGGCAAGCATCAAACAAGGCATGTTCAAGGACATAACGGCAGAGTTGCGCCCCACATTCTCGCCCGAAGTAGCATATTTGGCAAAAAAAGGAGTGTTCACCGTGCAACCTCGCGGAATATTACCTCTGCCGAAGTCCGTTGCCACACTTACGCCGGAATGCGCCGCACTCACAACAATAGACGACGAGGCGCTTCCATACCTCACGCGCTGGCAGGTGTTAGAACCCCGTTTGATTGCGACGGTACGCGGATACTTCTTTCAACAACAGAAGTTCCCTACCGATACAACAGTGATAATTACGGGCGAAAAAAGGAGAACGGGAAAATACGAGATATACGAACTACGGTGCGGAAACGAGGTTGCCACAAAAAAGGATCTTGATAACACGATGCTCCAAGGCGTAAAAGATCAGCTATCTGAACCTATTTCCGGGTGGAATGAAGGCAAAGAAGACTATTGCCATGATGCCCTCACCATTGCCTTCCGGGAACTCCCGCTGCCCGTCAACATTGACGATCTTCTTGCGGCACAAAAGCAAACAAGCACCCGCAGGCATAAAAAAGGTTGCTGGCGCAAAGGACGGCACCCTTAAGCCCAAGAAAAAGTAACTGCCCAAGACCTTTATGAACATAATCTTGAATTCAAGAATTCTCAAACACCAATATTTTGAACTCCAATGAAAAACCAGCGTTCACAGATTCTGCTTGCAGCACTGCTGCTGCTTTGTTCGTATTCCACACGCAGCCTCGCTCAACAAGAGCGTTCTGCAAAAGAGT